>JASHQG010000226.1 GCA_030037665.1 Acetobacteraceae bacterium | reverse complement strand
CGTGAACCGGATTCCATTCTATGTGGAAATGGCGGTGCGGCAGTCGATCTACGGGAGGCCGGGTGCGGCTTATCTCGACATCGCCGACGACCTCATCACCGGCTCCTGCGACGAGGATAAGGTGGTGGAAGTGGCGAAGTGCCCGGATCCGCCGCGTATCCAGACGATGCCGCAATACATCGAACAAGCCCTGGACGTGCTGCAATCGGCGCAGCGTCCGCTCGTGATCATCGGCAAGGGCATGGCCTTTTCGCACGCTGAAGACGAAGTGCGCGCGTTCATCGAGCGCACGCAGCTGCCGTTCCTTGCGTCGCCGATGGGAAAGGGCGTGATGCCGGACGATCACCCCCTGTCGGTCGGCGCGGCGCGCAGCCTCGCGCTGTCGCAGGCTGACGTCGTCTTCCTCATGGGCGCACGGTTCAACTGGATTATGCATTTTGGCCTCCCGCCGCGGTATTCGAAGGACGTGCGGGTGATCCAGCTCGATATCGAGCCGGAGGCGATGCACCAGAACAAGCCGGCGGAAGTGGCGCTGGTGGGCGACGGCAAGGCCATCATCGGTCAATTGAACCAGGCACTGCAGTCGCGGCAATGGTTCTATCCGAAGGAGACGTCGTGGCGTCAGGCGATCGCCAAGAAGTCGGCCGAGAACGCCGCGATGATCGCACCGCAGATCGCCGACGATTCCGCGCCTGGTGGCTATTACCGGCTGCTGCGCGACGTGGCTGCGTGGGCGCCGAAGAACGCGGTCATCTGCAGCGAAGGCGCAAGCACAATGGATATCGGCCGCACCCAGTTGCCGAACTTCCAGGCGCGCTCGCGACTGGACGCCGGTTCATACGGCACGATGGGCGTGGGGCTCGGCATCGTCATCGCGGCGTGCGTTGTGCATCCCGACCGGCCCGTGATCCACGTCTCGGGTGACTCGGCAATCGGGTTCTCCGGCATGGAAATGGAGACGCTGTGCCGTTACGGCATGCCGGCAAAGATCGTGGTCTTCAACAACGGCGGAATCGGGCCGGGCATGCCGGAGATTCCGGACAACCCAATGCTGAACATGAAGCCGAACGCGCTGATCTGGGGCGCTCGGTATGACCTGATGATGAAGGCGTTCGGCGGACATGGTGCGTATGTCGAGGACCCGAAGGACCTTCGCGGCGCGCTCGATGAGGCGATGAACTTCAAGGGTCCGGCGCTGGTGAACGTGAAGTTAAGCCAGGGCTCGGAGCGGAAGGCGCAGCAGTTCCGCTGGCATAGCTGAGCCGTTACGTTGTCCCCTCCGCGCAATCCGGCGCGGAGGGGAGGGCGTGCCAGGCCCCTCCGCCTCAGGATGGCGGCGGATCGAAGAAGTGAGTGCCGCAAAAGCACGGCCCACTCTTCCTCTCATAGCTAAACCAACCGGTTTCTCGCGGCGATCTTGACGAAATACACGGCCCGGCGGACAGGCTTACGCGCGAGCTCGTCCCCACAAACGACGTGAGGCAATGCGCGCGCCCTCAGCAGCCGCTGCAAGTTTCGCCCAGACGACATCTTCGGCGACGTATTCGCGCCCGGCGAACGTGCCAAAGCCGCAATCTGTTCCTGCGATCACCCGCTCGCGGTCGCCTATCACGGACACCGCTTGCTCGAGGCGCCGCGCGACAAGTTCCGGATGCTCCACAATATTGGTTGTCGTGTCGAGAACACCGGGCATCAGCAGCATGTGCTCAGGCAGCGGATTGTTGCGAACCGCATCGTACTCATGCTGATGCCGGGGATTGGCGAATTCGATCGAGAGAGCTCCGACATTGGCGCGGTACAACTCTGGCAGGATCGCCGCCATCGCGACGTCGTAGACGTGCGGCGCGTCATTGTTGCCCCAGCAGACATGTAGCCGCACGCGATCACGCGGGATGCCCTCGATGCCGAGGTTGATGGCCGCGATGTGTAGTTCGAGCTGTTGCAGGAACTCTCTATCTGTCAGATGGTCGAAAAAACGGTGCCGTTCCATCGCCAGGTCAGGCGCATCGATCTGCAAGATCAGACCCGCGTCAAATATCGCCCGGTATTCGTTGGCCAACGCTTTGGCCAAGGCTGTCAGATAGGCCCCGTGGCTGTCGTAGTGCTGGTTGAGCATCGTTGTGGCAACGATCCCCGGTGACGGCGCCGTCATGAAACATTCGCTGAAGGCGACTCCCAACCGTCTGAGCCTCGCAGCGTCCTCCTTGATCGGCGCGCCGTTCACATACCGCACATCCGACAGCGCCGCCGGCGCGTTCATTGCGCGCGCCATATGCGGAAAACGCGCTGCCGCCTGGCGGACATAGCTCGGAAATTCGGTCTGGTCGCGCGCCGGCGGGCGTTTGGACTCGCCGCCGAAGCCGCACAGGCATCGCGGAACATAAGTCTGGAATCCGACGCGCGATTGTTCGCCATCGTTGCCGACATCAACCCCGGCTTTGACCTGCTTGTCGATCACGGCGGCGGTTGCCATCTCGACCTGTCGCGCCAGCTCGACGGTATCGATCATCTCGCCGGCTTCCTGGCGGATCAGCAGGTCAGCCAACGTTTCGTTGCGCGGCAGGCTCCCGACATGGCTGACCAGGATGTGCTCGGTGCTCATCAACAAGGGCGGGGTTCCTCACGTCGTTGGACAACGGGGATCATGCGGCAGGCTCTTGTGTGGGCGCAAATGTGCCGGGCCGCTGCCAAGGCCGCCTCTTGTCCGCGACGGATGAGCAGTTGCAGCGGGGTGCTACACGTCTGCGGGCCGCGATACGGCTGTCGGTATTGCGACGGCGCTGTGCGGCAGGTCAGGGCGCACCGCACCCCGTTGAGAATGCCACAGCAACGACTGCGTCGATGACGTCGATCTTGGTCGCGACAGTTGCTCGGCATTTGCTCCCGAACCGACAGGCGCGCACGCTTCGGGGGCAGGGCATTGAGCTCGCTCGACTCATGCGCCGGGGGATGCGGGCGGCCTTGTCAGAATGTCTTCGCCCGGGTCAACCTGATCGCCAGCGTGCCGATATACAGCGTCAGATTGGTCGAACCGCTGTCCGCCACCGGCGCGCTCGCGCGCCACTGGGCGTGATCAATGTCGCGGTACAGCGCGATGATGCCCACCGCGGTGACGCCGTTCCTCAGATTGAGTGTTTGCGTTTGTCTCTCTCCCGGCGCCACCACGAATTGCTGTGACGGCACGGCCTCGTGCTGGCCCAGCGTCGCTGCCTCGCTCTCGGTCAGTGCGGTCCAGTTACTGTGGTTGAACTTCGCGGTGGCGGTGAGTTGGTACACCTTGATCGCCACCGGTGCTGCCTTGCCGGTCGGATCGGCGTTTTGGCCCGCACCGCCTACTAAGGTCAGATTGAGTACCGCCGGTGGCTTCGGCGGCGGCGCGCAGCACGGCACCAGCAACACGGCAGGCAGCAGCAGCAGCTGGCGACGGCGCATGATCCTCGATTCCTCACAGAAACCTCACACGGCGCCCGTTCATACGTCCGCACAAGCGCCTCGCCGAACACGCTGTCGACCTGGTCGGACAGCGCATGCACCTCGTCTGGTGCAGGACCTCGTACGACTCCAAGGTGCGCGCCGTGCGCCCTGCCGGCAGCACCGAGGAACCGCTGGAGCAAGTGAGTGTCAGCGTTCACAACATCACCGTGCCCCCATCCACTGCGATCGTCTGGCCGGTGACGAACTGGCTGCCGTCGGAGATCAGCCAGGCGATCGTCCCGACCAGATCCGACGGCTCCAGCGTGCGCTGGATTGTTTGCTGCGCGCGAATCACCTCCAGGCCCCGATCCAGCCGCTCGCCGAAGAACTCAGCGGTGCCCTCGGTCACCACCGCGCTGGGCGCGATGGCATTGACGCGGATATTGTCGCGCCCGAGCTCCCGGGCGAGGCCGCGGGTGAGGCCGATCACTGCCGCCTTCGAGGTTGTGTAGTGCAGTGCGAAAGCCATCCCGTAGGTTGCCGCCAGCGAGGCGACGTTGATGATTGACCCGCCTCCCGACTGGCGCATCGCCGGCACCGCCGCCTTGCAGCAGTTCCAGATGCCCTTGACGTTGACCGCCATGGCTGCATCCCAGTCCGCCTCGGCGATCTGGTTGAACCGGCCGCCGCGCAACGATCCGTAGAGGGCGGCATTGTTGATCAACGCGTCGATCCGGCCGAACGCATCCATTGCATGCTCTGCCATCGAGTCGGCTGAGGCGACGTCTGCGACATTTAGCCTCATCGCGATCGCGCCATTGCCGGCCGCTTCGGCCGCCGCAGCGCAATCCGCCACATCGCCGGCGACGATGCGTGCGCCGGCGGCACCGAGTGCGCGGGCATATTCATAACCGAGGCCGCGCGCGGCGCCGGTGATCAGTACGACCTTGCCTTCGACGGACATGGGCGGTCTCCTCCTGGCATCGTGAGGGCTGCGGAACCGAAGCAATCCACTGCGCCAGATTGCGTCGTGGCCACGATCGTCGCAATCAGGTGGGATCTACGCAGTGGGTCGCAGGAAGCGCACCTCGTCGATGAGGTCGTGCAGGCGATACATCTGGGCCAGGCCGTGCACCAGCAATGGCGCAACGCGGTGCCATCGCAGCGGACGCAGCGGCACGACCGGGAATACGGTCTCCGCGTCCGTCCCGTCGCGCACCAGTGCCGCGAGGTCGCGGCCGAGCATCGTCGCGGCCGCGATGCCGCGACCGTTGCAGCCGAGCGCGGCGAAAAGGCCGGGCGCCAGCTCGTGCAAGCGGGGGAATTGGTCGATGGTCATAGCGACCCAGCCGCTCCAGCCCTCACTCCAGCGCACCGGACCGAGATGAGGGTAGAGACGCCCGACGCGCGCATCAACGTGGCGCCAGTCGGCCGCATGCTCTCGACCGAACAGTGGACCATGCGCGCTGGCGTGCAGGCGACCGTCGGGGAGGATGCGTACGCCGGAAAACAGGTGGCGCGTATCGGTCAGCGACTGCCGTTCCGGCAGGATCGAGCGGCGTTGGTTATCCGACAACGGTTCAGTGACGAAGCCATGCCCGCGCACCGGGATGACCGATTTGCGCAGGCCGGGAAAGAGGTCGTGGCCATAGGCGTTGGTGGCGATGACGACGGTGTTCGCGACGAGGTCGTACGGTCCGGCCTCGATCCACCAGAGTGCGCCGTTGCGTCGGATCGCGGTCACCTGGGTATCCGTGTGAATCGTTGCGCCGGCGGCAATCGCGGCGTGCGCGAGGCCGCGGGCATAGGCAAGCGGGTTGAGGTTGCCGCCCCGCCTGTCGAGCGACGCGGCGATGTACAGCGACGAACCGATGAGATCGGCGCAGCGGTAACCGTACAGCATTTCGACCGGCGCACCCCGTTGCTGCCAGTACGCCGTACGCTCCTCCAGGTCGCGTCGGCCAGAAGGCGAGTGCGCCGCGAACAAGAGCCCGGACCGCTGAGTCCAAACGTTCATGCGGTGCTTGTCGATCAGCTCGAACGCCAGCGAGGGACCCCGGCCGACCGCGTCGACGATGCGCTGACCATCCCGGCCGTACTGCTGCAGGATCGCCGCGTGGCCACGCTTGAGGTACGGCACGACCTGGCCAAACGCCCGGCCCGAGGCACCCCAGGCGATCTGCTTCGCCTCCAGCACCATGGCGCTGATGCCGGCCTCGGCGAGATGGAGCGCGGTGGAAAGGCCGGTAAAGCCGGCGCCGACGATCGCCACATCGACGTTGGTCGATCGATGCAGCGGCGTGGTCGGTGGGGGCGGTGGCGCGGTGTCGCGATAGACCCGCGGCGGCGCTGATGGGTCGGACAGCGGATGATACATGGCGCTACCTGGCCGAGTTTCGGTTCGCGACAAAGTGCTCTAGGGTCATGCGTAGCAGAACGAAAGGCCGACGATGGCGCCGAACATCAAGCGTGTGTTCTATGTCAATCATGTGTCCGCGCCGGTGTTCCTGGAAATCTTGGCGCAGCGGCCGGACATCCAGGTAGATAAACTGACGAACGACAGCCCCAACGACGAAGCCGAGTCGGTGTTGACCCGGGCGCACGCATACCAGATCGGCTCGGCCCGGCAGGAACTGGCACGTAAATACCACGGTACCGGGGCGCTTCTCTCGCGCATGCCGAATGTCGTCGCGCTTTCGACGACCGGTGCCGGGTATGACACGGTCAACCTCGACGATTGCACGGCCGCCGGCGTCATCGCGGTGAACCAGGCCGGCGGCAACAAGGAGGGTGTGGCAGAGCATGTGATGGCGATGATGCTGTCACTGTCGAAGCGACTGATGCTGGCGGACCACTCGATGCGCAGCGGCGAGCAACTGCCGCGCCGCGAATTCATGGGCGACGACGTCGTGGAACGCACAATTGGTATTATCGGCCTCGGCAATGTCGGTTCGCGTGTCGCGGAGTTGTGCCGCGGCTTGTTTCGCATGCGCGTGCTGGCCTATGACCCGTACCTGGACGCAGCGCAGGTGAAGGCGCGCGGTGCCGAGAAGGTGGAGGTGCTGGAGGAGCTGCTTCGGCAAGCCGACTATGTGTCGATCAACTGTCCTCATACCGCGGAGACGCGCGGTATGATCGGCGCACGTCAGTTCGCACTGATGCAGCCGCATGCGTATTTCATCACCACGGCACGCGGTGGTATCCACGACGAGGCGGCGCTGGAAGAGGCGTTGCGTGCGAAGCAGATCGCCGGTGCAGGACTCGACGTATGGGAGGACGAGCCGCCGCCGACCGATCACCCGCTGCTCGGGTTCGAGAACGTCCTGGTCAGCCCGCACATCGCGGGGATCACGCGACAGTCGCGACACAACATTGCGCGGATCGCGGCGGAGCAATTGCTGGATGTGCTCGACGGCAGACGGCCGCCCCGGTTGCTGAACCCCGAAGTATGGCCGGCTTATTGCGACCGGTTCGAACGGATCATGGGGTTTCGCCCGGTGCCGTGAGGACGCCGTCTCCGCGAGGAGTGAAAGCTGTCGCTCTCCATCCTATTTCGCATACTTCCCGGCGCTTCGCCCCGCGTTGCGCCCGAACACGGACCCCGACATCAGCCCGGCGCCACCCAGATAGTTCTGGTAGAAGATTCCGCCCACCAGCTCTCCACCGGCGAACAGCCCAGGAATCACGCGTCCTGCGGTATCCTCGACTTCACCGGCCGTGGTGATCTTCAGCCCGCCAAAGCTGAAGGTGATCCCGCACGTCACGGCGTAGCCATGATAGGGCGGTTCATCGATCGGCAGCGCCCAGTTCGACTTCGGCGGCATGATGCCTTTCGTGCACTTGCCGTCGAGGATCGCCGGATTGAATTCGCCCGGCTGACAGGCCGCGTTGAATTCCTTCACCGTGCGAACCAGCCCTTCCGGGCTGATCTCCAGCTGCTTTGCCAGCTCCTCCAGCGTGTTTGCTTGCGCCCTGGTCACCTGCCGGATGCGGTACTCGTCGCGCGTCAGATGATTTGTCTTGTTGTCGAAGATCTGCACCGCCATGCGCTGCGGCTGCTTCATCACCTCGCGGCCGTACTTTGCGTACGTGTAATTCCGCCAGTCAGCGCCTTCATCGACGAAGCGTTCGCCGTTGGCATTGACGATGATGCCGATCGGGTAGGAGTGCTTCTGGTAGTTGTCCAGCACCACGCGATCGCCGAACGGCGGCGCACTGAGGTCCCACTGCACGGCGTGGCAGCTCGACCATCCGCCGAACGCGGCAGCGCCGATCTCCAGCGCCGCCTTGATGCCGTCGCCCGTGTTGTGCCGCGTGCCGCGAACGCGCGCCATCTCCCAGCCGGGACCGAAATAGCGCACGCGCATTTCCGGATCGGCCTCGAAGCCGCCGCAGGCGAGCACGACACCCTTCGCGCTGATGTCCTCGTAGCCGGCGGGACCGAACGCGGTGACGCCGGTAACCTCGCCCTTGCGGTTCTGGATCAGCTTGCGCAGCGCGGTGTTGTAGCGGACGGTGATGCCGTAACGCTCGGCAGACTTGAACAGGAAATCGACCAGACCCCAGCCGCCGCCAACTGCCTCGACGGCCATGCCGCCGAAGAAGTGGTTGATCCCGTTCACGAGATAGGACTGGCGCTTGAGCATCGGAATCCAGCGCACGCCTTTCTCTCGCATCCACACGACGGTCTCGCGTGAGCGGCCAACCAGGATATCGATCAGGTCGGGTTCCGAGAGGTTCTCGGTCACCTTCATCAAATCTTCCGTGTAGGTCTCCGCCGTGAACGGGGGGATGTACATGGACTTGGCTTCGCTCTCGGACAGATCGACCAGCACGTCCTTGCGCAGGTCCTCGACGCCCTCGTGCACGAAACGGAAGCCACCGGCAGTGAAGGTGGAGTTACCGCCGCGCTCGTCCTCGCTGGACTTTTCCAGCACCAGGACTTTCGCGCCCTCCTCCTGGGCCGCGAGGGCAGCGCACAGGGCCGCGTTGCCTGCGCCAACCACGATCACGTCATATGGGCCGTTATCCGGCATGGGGGGTCTCCTGCGGCTGCTTCCGGGCCTCATTACGAACGGCAGCGCATCGGCGCAAGGCGCCGCCAGGATGACCGGGCTTGACCCGGCCATCCGGGCACGGTGAATCGGGGGAGAATGACCGGCTCAAGGCCGGCCACGACCGGAGAGTGGGCATGGACGAAGAGACACCCCAACGGGGCTGGCACGAGATTGTGCGTGACACGCTGAAACGGCACCGCGTGTCGCTCGTGACCTATGTGCCGGACAACGTGCTGCGTCCGCTGATCGACGAGGCGCACGCCGATCCGTTCTTCACCACTTTCTCCGTCGCGCGCGAGGAAGAAGGACTGGGCATCGTGTCTGGCGCTTGGATGGGAGGCACGCGTGGCATCCTGCTGATGCAGACGTCCGGTTTTGCTACCCTGGCGAACGTGATCGCCTCTCTCGCCGTGCCCTATCAGATTCCGGTTCTGATGATGGTGTCGGAACGCGGCACGCTCGGGGAGTTCAACATCGGGCAGTCGCTGGTCGCGCACACCATGCGCCCGGTGTTGCAATGTCTCGGCGTGGAGCACCCGACGATCACGCGGCTCGACGAACTCGAGTTCATTGTCGATCGCAGCATCACCCAGGCGGTCGCCACGCAGGCGCCATGCTGCTTCATTTTGTCGCCTCTGCTCACGGGCGGCAAAGTGTTCGCGGCGTAGGAGGGGCGCATGTCGTTCGCAGCAAACCATCCGACCGGTCGCGAGCAGGCGAAGGTGCTGAACCGTTTCGACATCACCACGCGTCTCGTGGCGCGGTTGACGCACGAAGAGGCGGTGATCGGCGGCATCGGCTACACCAATTTCGATTTGTGGGGCGCCGGACAGCGGCCGCAGAATTTCTACATGCTCGGCAGCATGGGCCTGGCGGTGCCGATTGCGCTCGGTGTTGCGCTGGCGCAGCCGCGGCGGCGCGTGTTCGCGCTGGAAGGCGATGGATCGATCCTGATGCAGCTAGGATCTTTGGCCACCGTGGCGTCACGCGGGCAAAAGAACCTCGCGATCGTCATCATGGACAACGGTGCGTATCAGATCACGGGCGGCCAGGCGACTCTCACCGCGCAGGGCGCCGATGTGGTGGCGATCGCGCGCGGCGCCGGGCTGCTGCAAAGCGCCTGGGCAGCGGATGAAGGTGCATTCGAGGAGCTGATCGATCTCGCGCTGCGCGAGGACGGTCCGTGGTTGATCGGCTGCCGAATTGATACGAGCAAACCCGCGCAAACCACAGACCGCGATCCGGCGCGGATACGCGACCGGTTCATGTCCGGGCTGGGAGTGAAGCGGTAGCGTTCAAATGCGTCGGGGCGGGCTTGGCGCCGGCCACAGAGCGACCGCGAACAGCATGCGCCACGCGATCGACCGAGGCCCAACGCAACAGGGCGCGGTGCCGGCCAGCGCCGATCTGCCCGGGAGGCCGCGTGGCCGGTGTCGGATGGCGTGTTGCAGAATCAGCCACCGCGCGAAGAGATCAGCAGCGTGACGATACCGACCAGGTCTGTTGCTGCGCGCGACAGGCTCGACGGGCGCTAACCCGTCTTCGCGGATTGGGCGATTTTGAGACATGCTGCCTCAATAGAATCATGACGTTACACTAAAAGGTCTTCACCACGTAGCTTGGTGTCGGCGGCGGTGTTGGCCGAGATTTTCGGCGGTGGCTGAGCTGGCAGCACGAGCTTCATGCGAGTGATCAGCAGCTGCAGATCGGCCTCAGGTTGGGTGTATCGGGTGAGGATGAGTTCACGCCCATCGGTGGTTGGCAGATGGACGTCGATCATCTGCACGGCGGCGAATTTCTCGAGCGCGCTGCGCGCGGTCAGCCCGGGGGCCAGCGGGTGAAGCCGGCGTTGCAGGGTGACGTAGAGACAATACGCCAGGAACGACACGAAAATATGCGCTTCCATGCGCTGCTCCAG
>JASHQG010000225.1 GCA_030037665.1 Acetobacteraceae bacterium | reverse complement strand
GCTGAGTGTCAGCGGGCAATCGGCGACCCAGGCATCGAACAATCCGCCCTGCTTGAGGAAGTCGATGAAAAACGGCAACTGCCCGAGCGGCGTCACCGGAGCGTCGGAATCCCATTCGACGTGCACCCGGCCGCCGAACGTGTCCGCCACCGCGGACAGTTCTTCAACCTGTGGTAGTTCCCCGGCGGGCTGCAATGGCTCACCCTCAGGGTGACGGATCAGATCGAGCAGGTTCGTGTCCATCCCAGCCAAATCCGCCGATTCGGCCGGTCAACGCAATAACCAACTGCTGTTTTTAGGATCATGGCGCCTTGGGTGGCAGGGAGGCTTCGCGACGCGGTCGACGCCGGCGAGGCTCGCCAAGCGAGGCCAGAGGGGCGACCCAAATACACCGGCGCCGCCAGCTGCATCGCCCCGTGGTCCATCCGGGTCACCATTCGGGTGCCAAGGCGAAAAAGGTGGACTTGCGCAGGATCGGTCATATCTCTCTCGCGGAGATATCGGAGATATCGCGCTCCCCCCTCTGAGCGATGACCAACTGGTTGATAATGTGGCGGCTCTTCGGCTCCTTGGAATTTTGAACAACGGTTGGGGATCTGCGCGAGCTGCTCGCCTTGCCATTGATTCCGGCTGGAGGCTTCCGGGGGAGGGGGCGGGCTCAGGGAAACATCGACGGCGTGCCTGAGCGAGGCGTGTGGCCCCCGAAGCTCGTCGTGCATCGGGTGGGAATTCCCACGCGTCTTGTTAACCTGCGTGACCTTCGGTCGGCAGCGCCGGTGTCGGCGGCGTTGCTCCAGGCGCCATCCGACCAAGCAGTGTCAGCCGCAACGTGCATATCGGTGTTGCCCCGGTGTGCTCCGGGCGCCCGACCTTACGCCAGCAGGTCATCGATTTTGATTGGGAACCGTCGCACCCGCACGCCGGTGGCATGCCATACCGCATTCGCGATCGCGCCAGCAGTGCCGGTGATGCCGATCTCACCAACGCCCTTGATGCCGAGTGGGTTCACATATGGATCGTGCTCGTCGATCAGCAGCGCCTCCATCGGAGGCACATCGGCATTCACTGGCACATGGTATTCGGCCAGGTCGGCGTTCATCACCCGACCGGACCGTCGGTCGATCGCGGCATGCTCATGCAGCGCAAACGACAGGCCCCAAATCATCCCCCCGAAATACTGGCTGCGCACCAGATGCGGATTGATCACCCGGCCAGCGGCAAACGCACCCACCAGACGCGTAACCCGCACCTGCGCCAACGAAGGGTCCACCTTCACCTCGGCGAACACAGCGCCGTGCGCGTACATGGCATAGACTGACTGCGCGGCCGGATCGGCGGCGCCGCTGCCGCGGCCCTCTACCTGGCTAAGGCCGGCACGGGCAAGGATGTCGGCATAGCTCTCGCTGCAGTTTTCGTCGTCACGGCGGAACAAGCGACCCGTGCGAGCGGTAACGCCCGCGTTGCCCGCTCCGAACAGCGGCGAGCGCTCGTCGGCCGTGGCCAAGGCCGCGAGCCGCGCGATCGCCTGCGCACCCGCGGTGTGGATGGCCGTGCCGGCTGTGGCGGTGTGGCTGGAACCGCCCGCGATGCCGGCATCCGGCAGATCAGAGGTGCCGGCCCGGAACTCCACCTGCTCAAGGTCGAGGCCGATGGAGTCTGCGGCAATCTGCGCGAGCGCCGTCCATGCGCCCTGGCCCATGTCATGCGCGCCGGTCTCCACGATGCCGCGCCCGTCGGCTTGGATCACCGCGCGAGCATGGCCCTCGAACATCACCACTGGAAAGACCGCGGTGCCCATGCCCCAGCCGACCAAAAACCCTGCCTCATCGCGCGTCTGCCGCGGTGCCAGCTTTCGCTTCTGCCAAGCGAACCGTTCGGCGCCCTGGGCGTAGCATTCGCGCAGCGCCTTCGAGGAGAACGGCTTGCCAGAGACCGGCTCCACATCGGCGTAGTTCGCGCGCCGGAACGCCAACGGGTCCATGCCGCAGGCAAACGCTGCCTCGTCAATCGCACTTTCCAATGCGATCGATCCGGTCGCTTCGCCAGGCGCACGCATGAAATTTGGTGTGCCGCAATCCAGCCGCGCGGCCTCGTGCGCTATCGAAATGGCGGGGCTGGCGTACAGGGCATGCGAAATAATGGCGGTCGGCTCGAAGAACTCGTCGTAGCTGCTGGTCGCGACCGTCGCGTTATGGGCGAGGGCGGTCAGTCGGCCGCCGCGATCGGTGCCGAGACGGATTGTCTGACGCGTGGGGGAACGATGGCCGACCGGGCCGTACATCTGGTCGCGGCGTAGCACGAGCTTCACCGGCCGGCCGACCAGCCGGGCTGCCAGGATGCCCAGCACCTGCGGTCCCGTGATCATGCCCTTCGATCCGAAGCCTCCGCCCAGGAATGGGCTTCGGATCAGGACGTCTTCCGGCGCGATGCCAAACAATGCCGCTACCCGGGCCTGCGCCATGGCCATGCCCTGGCTTGGCGTGTCGATCGTCAGGCGCCCGCCGTCCCAGGCCGCGACGATCGCGTGCGGCTCCATCGCATTGTGATATTGTGCGGGTGTTTCATATGTCGCCTCGATGCGATGCGACGCGGCCGCTAGGCCCGCCGCCACGTCGCCATGGTCGACAACTCCCGGAAAGCCGGGGCCAACCATAGAGGGAACGAAGCTTTGCTCGGTATCGAGCCTGACACGTGCTGGCTCTGCGTCATAGCGCGGCGAAAGAAGCTTCGCGCCCTCCGTCGCGGCTTCCAGCGTCTCAGCAATCACCACCGCGATTGGCTGATTCGCATAACGCACACGGTCGTTCTGTAACAGGTCGAGTCGAAAGACGAGCGGATTCGGCTTCTCGTCCGGATCCTGCGCAAGTGGCGGACGGTTGGCCGGGGTCATAACCTCGACGACTCCGGCATGACGTTTGGCAGCGGCCACCGCCAGAGAAGCGACGCGCCCCCGCGCGATGCTGCTGCCGGCGATAACCGCATAGAGCATGCCCGGCGGAAGATTGTCGGCGGCATAGCGAGCACGTCCGGTGACTTTCAGAATGCCATCTCGGCGGGTCAGCGGTTGGCCGATATTCGAGCCATGCCGAATGTGTGGGGATGCGGTGGCCAGGCTGACCTCAGGCATTATCGAGTACTCCTGCAACAGTGGCGAAAGGAGAAGCCGGGAGCGCCGGCAAGCGTCCGGGTGTGCCGGCCAAAGCAAGTACAAGGGCGCGTTCAACGACTCGCTGAGCGAGCACAATCTTGAACGCGTTATCGCCGGACGCTCTGGCATCGGCGAGAGCCGCCTCGGCTGCGTTTCGGAAAATGGCCGGATCGGCAGCTCGGTTCGCGAGGACGGCTTCGGCGGCTCGCGCACGCCATGGCTTGGCGGCCACGCCACCCAATGCCACGCGCGCCTGCCGGATGACGCCGTGTTCGATGTGCAGCGCGGCCGCGCCCGACACGACGGCGAAAGCATATGAGGTGCGTTCGCGCACCTTCACATATCGAGCATGCTGCGCAAACCGCGCCGCTTCGCCGGGCAGACGCACGGCGACGATCAGTTCGCCCTGCTCCAGCGCGTGTTCATGATCAGGCCTGTTGCCAGGGAGACGATGCAGATCGTCGATGGCGATCTCGCGCCGCCCTGTCGGTCCCTCGATTTCCGCAACCGCATCCAGCGCGACCAGGGGCACGCAAAAATCTGATGGATTTGTCGCGATGCATGACTCGCTCCAACCCAGGATCGCATGCAATCGGTTCTCGCCGTGGCGTGCATCGCAACCTGAACCAGGCTGACGCTTGTTGCACGCACTGGCGACGTCGTAGAAATACCCGCACCTTGTGCGTTGCAACAGATTGCCGCCGACGGTGGCCGCGTTGCGAAGCTGCGCCGACGCACCGGACAACAACGCTTCGGCAATAGCAGGATATGAGCGGGCAAATTCCCGATCGTGTGCAAGATCGGCGTTACGCATCAAGGCGCCGATCCGCAGGCCGCCATCGGGCAGCGGTTCGATACGGTCCAAGCCCGGCAATTTCGAGACGTCGACGACACGGTCCGGACGGAAGACGTCACTCTTCATCAGATCCAGCAGATTGGTACCGCCAGCGACGTAGGCTGATGTCGGCATGGACGCGGCGGCGATGGCTTCTGCGATGGTCGCCGGCCGGACATATTCAAATCTGTTCATGCCGCATCCCTCCGCTGGACGAGTGTTCGTTGCACATCCAGCACCGCCGCTGTGATCCCGGCGTAAGCCCCACAGCGGCACAGATTGCCGCTCATGCCTTCGCGGACGCGTTCGGCATCCTCGCCGGCCTGGCCTTCGCGAATTAGACCGATCGCGCTCATGATCTGGCCCGGCGTGCAAAACCCGCATTGCAGTCCATCATGTGCAATAAAGGCGGCCTGCAGGGGATGCAGTGCGTCGCCTACTGCAAGGCCCTCGATCGTCACGATGTCAGCGCCGTCGAGGCTCGCTGCCAGCATCAGGCAGGCGTTGATGCGCCGCCCGTCCACGAGCACGGTACACGCACCGCATTGCCCGCGGTCGCAACCCTTTTTTGTACCGGTCAAGGCCAACCCCTCGCGGAGCAGGTCGAGCAAGGTTACACGCGGATCGTCCAACGCGACGGTGCGCGCTACGCCGTTGACAGTCAGCGAAATTGGCAGGCTCATGCGATGCTCCAATCAGGGCGTGCGTGGGGCGAGGTTTCAGCCGTACGTCATCCCGCGCGGCGGCATGCATGCGCCGCCCGGGGCCGGCGGTTCAGGGCTGTGCGAAGCGGTTGTGTTGCTATTTCTGGCAGCGTTGGCCATATGCGGAGGGCGCCTCCACTTTACAAGCGGCTCTGCCTGTCAGATCGTTTGGCAATGTCGGATCAGATGCTCACAAACGCGCGAACTCTCCGTGCCGATGCGGTGCGCAACCGTGAACGCCTGCTCGAGGCAGCGAAAGCGGTGTTCTCGGCCGGTGGGCCGGAGGCGAGTCTCGAGGCCGTGGCCAAACGTGCCGGCGTGGGCATCGGCACGCTGTATCGCCACTTCCCTACGCGGGAAGACCTGTATGAGGCGGTCTACCGGCGCGAAGTAGAGCACCTCACGCAGCTGGCGGAGCAACTGAAGACCACGGCGGAACCCGCAGAAGCGCTGCATTGTTGGCTGCGCTCGAACGTCGAATTCGTTGCCACCAAGAGGGGGATGGCGACCGCACTGGCTTTGGCCGCCCACCGCCCCTCAGAGCTGATCGCATTCTCGTTCGAGCGGCTATCCAAGGTGATGGGCGCATTGCTGGACCGGGCAGTGGCGGCGGGCCAGGTCCGAGGCGATGTCAGCCCGGAGGATTTGCTGCGCACATTGGTGGGAATGTGCTTGCTGAACGATCAGCCCGGTTGGGAGAATAGCGCGCTGCGCATGGTCGATGTGTTAGTTGATGGGCTGCGTGTACGCCCCCATACCGGCGAATTGTTGAAGGGATCGGTGATCCGACCCGGCCCCGGAACTCTGCTGACGTAGCCCCAGGCTAAGTACGCGCCAATGGGCCGTCCCGGGCGTTTCTTGCGATCGCTTCCTAGCCTTTTTCTGCGACGAGTCACGCCAGGGCGTCGACGGGGCAACCGAGAGATTTCGATCTGGCGGCACGTGCGCGCTCACGCTTTACCCCTATCCAACCGCAGAATTCATCGGTTGGCGAGGTGCATATTGCCACGTAGCGAGATCTAAAGGCAGTAGGGGGCCCCAGAGCGGCCCGCGAAGCTGATCGGCGCCGATCTCTCGTGCCGATCTCGAGAATGGAGATGCAATTGACATTGTGGTTGTCGCGCCGACGGGCGCTTGCTGCATCTTTGCTTGCAATCCCCGAGCTCGCCCCTCCCACGACACGGTCGCGGGCACAATCCGGCCAGAGCCTGATCGACCGCGTGGTGTATGAAGCAATCGCGCCGGTCATGGAAAAGAACCGCGTGCCCGGACTCGCCGTAGCGGTCACGGTCCAAGGAAAGCGATCCCTCTTCAATTATGGCGTCGCTTCGAAGGAAACCGGACAAGCGGTCACGGAAGACACGCTCTTCGAGATCGGCTCGCTCAGCAAGACCTTCACGGCAACGCTCGCGTGCCTGGCACAGGCACGCGGAGCTCTCGTTCTCTCCGACATGGCGAGCAAATATCTCTCTGCTCTCGCCGGCAGCAGTTTCGATAAAATTAGCCTGCTCGAGCTCGCTACCTACACGGCGGGCGGACTGCCCCTGCAGTTCCCGGACAGTATCATCGATCGGGACCAGATGATCGCGTATTTCAAACGCTGGCGGCCGATCTATGCGCCCGGTACGCGCCGGCTCTATTCGAACCCGAGCATGGGACTATTTGGCTATCTCGCTGCGCGAAGCGTGAGGGTGCCCTTCGGTGATCTCATGGAGCGGCAGCTCATTGCGCCGCTGGGCCTCACCCACACTTATCTCAAGGTGCCGCGCGATCGAATGGGCAACTACGCCTTCGGCTATGCGAAGGACGACAAGCCCATCAGGGTGAAGCCGGGCGTTTTCGACTCGGAAGCATACGGCGTGAAGACGACGACGACCGACATGATCCGGTTCGTCGAGGCAAACATCAACGGCGCAGTACCCGACGTAACACTCCAACGCGCGATCACCGCGACGCATACCGGATACTTCAAGGTCGGCGATATGACGCAGGGTTTGGGATGGGAGATGTACGCCTGGCCGACAAGGCTCGAAACGCTGCTCGAGGGGAATTCTTCGAAGATGGTACTCGAGACCCATGCAGTCACGCCGCTCGCTCCGCAAGTGCTACCGCAGCAAGCCACGCTGATCAACAAGACAGGGTCCACAAACGGCTTTGGGTCGTATGCGGCCTTCGTTCCGAGGAAACGACTGGGTGTCGTCATCCTGGCGAACAGGAATTTCCCCATCGCCGACCGGGTAACTGCCGCGTACAAGATTCTTGCATCGCTTTCCAATCCCGATAGGTGAAAGTCCGAATGACGATGAATCGTAGTCGTTGTCTTGCATTCCTTCGCCCTCGCGTGAAAGCTCGGCTCGGCTCGGCTCGATGTTGACATTGAGCGACGGCCTCGGTGAAGGTTTTCGGATTTGCCGGAACGCGGAGATTGGACAAATGTCTGGCTCCGATGTCGACCGTTACCTGCTCGATGTCACCGCAGCGCACGGCACCATTTGGCACCGCATTCCAGCCAGGGTGCTGCGCGGTGACGTAATCCGCGCGGCTAACCTTTGGATTGTGCCAGGTTGGATGCACGCGTTTTTAGGCCTTCACGACTAATGACGTTCGCCCGTATTCTCACTCGTAGCACTGGGGTTCCGCCGTTCGTTTGTTCGGCTTTCGGCATAGCCCTGGTTGACGTTATTGCGTTCGAGTGTTTGCCGCGCCGATGCCTCTCTGAAGAAACACAGCAGCGCAGCAAGAAACGCCACAACGAATCCCCAGGCCGATGCAATATTCGATAGTGTCGTGCTGGTATTTTGCCTCTTTAGGTATGCGTTGAACTCTTTGGTAAAATCCTGAAGCGGCTGGTCCAGGCCAGCGATTTGCATTGTGATCTGCAGCCCGGGAATTTGGGTGATTGACCTTGGTTGAAATTCGAAAGGCGGCGTCGCCTGGGTCGCTGCCCAGAAATGATAGCTGCCGAGTGCGGCGAAGACCACCGCAAACCCCAGCCAGATCCATGATGAATCCCATACACGGCGCATGGCGGCCTCTCTGTGGACAGTGAGATCACGACACTACCGGTATACGCCCGCGCTTGACATCCCCGCATCGAACCGAGGGCGACCAAATAAAAGAGGTGAAGGCGGATCGGCAGAGAGTCACCCGAAGCAGGCGACAATCGACTAGCTGAAAGCGGAGATCGCCGGCCCTGGCGCCGTCGGGTCATTCGACCGATGAGATGTTACCGATTGCAAACGCTAACCGGTCTTTCCGGAGCCAGACGATCGAGTCCTGGCGAAGCGCGTGTCGATCAGCGACCTGATCCGTTCCGCATCTTCCGGTATCGCCGGATTGTAGACCACCGTGCTGAGGTCCGTCCGCCCATCGACCGCAAAGGCTGAAAATTCGAACGCGAGCGGGCCGAGAACCGGATGGCGTATGTGCTTGACGGCTTCGCATTGGGTGCCGTGAACGTCGTTGTCGGCCCACATCGCCCTGATTTTGGGACTGAGCCGCGATAGTTCGTCGATGAGTGGCTCCACGTCCGCCGCGGCTCCGGCGCGGGCCGCGTCCACCCGAAACGCGCCCAAGACAAACTTCGCCACGCTTTCCCAGTCGTACTGTGCGGCGCGGGCGCGTGGCTCGAGGAAAATGAAGCGGAGGAGGTTGCGTTGCTCCGGTGGCAGAGATCCGTAGTCCATCAGCATCACCGTCGCCGCGCGGTTCCAGGCCACGACGTTCTATATCGCGGTCCGGATCACGGTAGGCCTTGGGTCCAATGCATCGAGCACGCGCTGCAACCGTGGCGTGACAGCATCGTTTTCCGGGAGCGCACTTCGGGCGGACGACCCGAGGCGGAGCCGGAACAGGTGCTCGCGCTCGACATCGGTCAGCATGAGCGCGCGCGAGATCCGATTGAGTATGTCGGCTGAGGGCGCGCCGCCCCGCCCTTGTTCGAGCCACGTGTACCATGTTGGACTGATATTGGCGTGCTGAGCCACTTCCTCGCGGCGCAGGCCGGGCATGCGGCGGTGCCGCGAGGGAAACCCGAGCGCCGCCGGATCGAGCTTCATGCAGCGGTGCCTTAGATAGGTTCCGAGCACGCTCTCGGTCGCTCGATGCTCACCCATCCTGTTAGCGTTCGTACTATGATAACCTCACCATTTTATCAGGATAGCTCGAGCACCGAGGTTTGTCGCCAGAGAAAACCGGAGACGTGATCCTGCGTGTGTTCGTAACTGGTGCAACGGGATGGGTCGGCTCTGCCGTCGTTGACGAGCTGGTTGCAAATGGCCACAAGGTGCTCAGCCTTTGTCGCTCGGTCCAGAGGGCGGCAGCTCTGGAGGCCGCGGGCGCCGAGGTCCATCGCGGTTCGCTGGAGGACCTCGACAGGGCGGGCGCAGCGCAGGCGGACGGCGTGATCCACACCGCCTTCAACCACGACTTTTCGAGATTGGTGGAGAACGGCGCACGAGAGCCACGCGCCATCGAGGCGCTCGG
>JASHQG010000224.1 GCA_030037665.1 Acetobacteraceae bacterium | reverse complement strand
CGGTGATGATGCGGAAGTCGCACGCCAAAGCGAGCTCGACACCACCGCCCTGGGCGCGATCGTTGATCGCCGCAATGGTCGGCTTCGAGAGCGCCTCGAGTTCCAGATAAGTTTGGTCGGTGACATTGATCGCATACTGGGGCGGCGGTGGGACTCCGTTCTTCATCGGAGGCACTTTGGTCATTTCACTCGTGTCGTAATGCTGGATGAAGTACCCGGGCACACCTCCGGTGAAGATAACCACGCGCGTCGCTGCGTCGGCGTCCACTCGATGCACCAGATCACGGATTTCCGAAGCCATCGGCGCGGTCAGCAGGTTGGTCGGCGGATTGTAGAAGCGCACGACCAGGATCGCGCCATGTCGCTCGATCCGAAGGTATTTGTAGCCGGCCATGGCATCGTCGAGCGGTGATGCCACGACGGCGTGCCCACAGGCGATCACCAAAATCGCCAGTGCCAGTGCAATCGCGCGCGTTGGAGCCGTCATTCGCATCCTCCCCATCCAGAGATGCAGGCGAGCCCAGGTCACGGGCTGGGCGGACCGCCGGACTGATCGGCGGGCGCCACTTGCGTCGCCGACGGCGGGGTCAGCAGCACCTTCAGGTGCCGGGCAATCAGCTGAACGTCTGCGTCACTCAGCAGGCCCGGATAGAGCCGCGGCATCGGCGGCGGCACATAAGCGAGGAAGGCCTTCAGCGCCTCGGGATTGCCGGCAAGCTGCGTCTGTCGCTCCAGGCTCGGATAGACGGTGCCTTGCGCCTTCCGGCCGTGGCAATATGCACAGACACCGTTAAATTCTAATCTAGCTTGCTCGGGCGGCGTGTTGCCGGGACGCGCCATGGGAGCCAGCCGCACGATCTTTGGCGTGTCGCTGCCGTGCAGGCCGAAGATACTCACGCGCAAAGGCCCCGCCACACCAGCGGTGTTCAGCGCCACGCCCCCCACGATCGCGGCGACATATTGCGTACCGTCCACCGCGTAGCTGATCAACCCGTTATTGAGTGCGCCCCCGGCATCCAATCGGTCGAGGACCGCCCCCGTCCTGGCATCGAGCGCGAGCAGATTGCCGCGCACATCGCCGCCAAACAGCAGGCCACTCTTGGTCGGCACCGCTCCCGCGAGCACTGGTGCCGCCGCATGATACTGCCACAGGATATCGCCACTCTCGCCGTCGATCGCGGTGATCTGGCCCCGCGGCGGCGTGCTGAAGTTCCAGACCGGAGTGCCGATCAGGTGCTTCGGGTCCTTCGGATCGGGAAATTTCATATAATACCAGCACCAGTCCACCATGGGGGTGTACAGCGCGCCGGTATCGGGATCGTAGGCGGCGCCGCTCCATTGTCCCCCGCCCAACGTACCTGGACAGACCAGAACGGGGGTGGTGCCAAAGGATCCGTCATTCGCCCGCGTCGTGCCTGGCGTCCGGAAGACAAGCTCCTTGGAGTCGCGGTCGATGCCCAGCACGGTGCCGTCCTTGCCCGCGATCGCCAGCATGTTCTTGCCGTTCCGGCCGTGGTACAAGGTAGGCGCCGTACCAAGATCCCAGTCATGTTGGTCGTTCGGTACCGCTTGATGGTACCAGTTCATCTTGCCGGTGTTGGCGTTCAGCGAAACGACGGAATCGGTGTAGAGATTGGCGCCCGGGCGGTCCGAATTGACGTAGTCTGGATACGGGTTGGCGACCGGAGCGAACACCTCGCCCGTCATCGGATCGAGCGAGTAGCTGGTCCAGAACCCGCCGCCAGCCGGCGGCACCGACGAATGGTTCCTCCAGCTGTCCGCGCCGGGCTCGTTGCCGAGCGGGATGCTGTACCACCGCCACAACTCTTTGCCCGTGCTCGCATCGAAGGCCATGAACCGGCCACGGATGCCCTCGTCGCTCACGCCGATCCCAAGAAACACCTTGCCGTCCCACGCAATGGGAGAAGAGATGAAGGTCTCGCCGCGGCCGGTCGCATTCTCCACGTCCCAAATGGGCTTGCCCGTGGCTGCGTCGAGCGCAATCACTTGGCCGTCGGCAGTGCCGAAGAAGATTTTTCCATCCCAGTAGGCCGACCCGCGGCTGGCTAAGTTGCGCCACTCGCCCTTGAACGGGATCTGATAACGCCAGACGAGATCGCAGGTGGTCGCATCGATCGCGTACGTCGCACGCAACGTGTTGACGTAGAGCGTCCGCCCCACCATCAACAGGCCACTCGTGAAGACGGCTGTCCCCGGCTCGTCGAGCCGGACCTCGCAGATTTCCTTCAGGGATCCGACATTCGCGGGCGTAATCTGGTCCAGGGCGACGTAGCGCTGGCTGGAATAGTCCTTATTCATCGTGAACCAATCGCCTGGCTCCTGGGCACGCGCGCTGATTGGCCACGCGAGTAAGGCGGCCGCCAGAAGCCATAGAGGGAAGATGCAGCTGACGCGCGAAGGCATGGCTTCCTCCTCGGTTGCGCGAACCGGCTAATGCGGACAGGGAGCCCCGGCAGCGACCCATTGCTCGACGAGACGGGCGAATGCGTCATGCGGTATCGGCGGCACGGAGCGCTCCAGGCCTGCCGGGTTGCGGCCGGGCGACCATGCCCAGGCCACGAACTGCCGGTCGCCGGCGATATGCTCAGCAATCTGTTGCGGTGTGCGGTGGCCGTTGGCGCCCGGATCGAGCAGCCGGCGACAGAGTTGCGGCTGAGACAATCCCTCCCACCCCATGCTCAGCGGCGCGAGATGCCAATCCGGACGGCCGGGGATGCCGGTCACGTCATTATTTGCCTCGCCGTGGCACGAGGTGCAGCGGCCGGTCGGCCAGCCCCTGTCGTCAGGTCCGCGAGAGATAGCAAAGATATGTGCATGGCGGTCATCGCCCTGGCGCGGGAAATCCGTCACGGTATGACAGTTCAGGCAGCGCGGACTCTGCAGCACCGTCGCAATGCGTGCGAACATGGCAACCGCGTCCTGTCGCGAACTGCTCTGCTGCGCCCTGGCGATCCATGCAAAGGTCAGGGCAGCGACAAGGATGCCGGGCAGCGCAATGCACACCCCGACCATCCGGGACGATCGCATGGCTCTCGCCCTCCCCAAAGCTTTGTTAGTACTACGACGCTAGAGCGGTGGAGAGATGCGCGACAAGGTGCGATAACAGGCACACAGTTGCACATGCCGACAAATGCAGACGGCGGCTACCGACCGTCCTCGAATGATCAGACCGCACCGAGCACGGGTGCAAACAGCTCGCTAAGAGCGCGCAGTACCTGCCGCCGAGGCCCACTCGGCGGCTCAATCAGGGACAAGGTCATCTCCTCGACGGCCAGGTTACGTTCTGCGGAAACCCGCAGCGCACCGTGCACGGGAGATGACGGCATGTCGAAGATTTCGGCGCTGACCCAACCCGGCAGGTGGTCCTGCAACCGGCCCGCCTGATTCTCCGCGGCGATAAACGCGGCCGCTATCTCGAATCGCCGCCGCGCGACCACAACATTAGGTGCGTGCGCGGTTAGGCGCCAGCCGATGGTGCGCAACGCGGCCGGCGTCCGGCCGATGTCGCGGCACCAGCTCAGTAGCAGCCCGTCGATCACCACCGCACGGTAGATTTGCACACCGTTCAGCACCAGGTAGATCGGCCAGACCTGATGCGAATGCATAACCGCGCTGCCGTGTAGACAGAGTTTACCTTGATCAATCACAACTTCGCCGCGCGCCCGGTAACCAAACCCGTCCCCAAGCTCGAAATTGAGTCGATCGTCCTCTGCCTGGAGGTCGAGCAGGAATCCGAACAGGCGGCGCATACCGGTGAACGAGCTGTGCGTCAGCAGCCACAGCCCGCCATAGAGCGCGACGCTCTCATCGAGCTCCGGCACCCGGGGCGCGTCCGTGTGGCTGGGCTGTTGCGGCAGCGCGAGCCCGAGACGCATCGCAAAATCGACGACCGTGAGGTTCCAGTCGCTGCGCGAGAAATGACCGATTTGGCGTCGCACAAGCTCGGTGAGCCGGACGATGCTTTGGTCACTCGGGTGTACCCGGCCGGAAACCCACCGCGACGCGACCGACGTGTCCACACGAGCGGCCTGCGCGAGCTGAACACGACTAAGGTTCAGACGGTCTCTTATAAGGTTGAGCTTCTCGTTGAACCGATCAATCTCAGTTGACCGCGACATTGAATGGGCCTCCCCCCTTCCCGTACGCATCTTCGTGTCGCTTCATGCAAGTTAATGCGACCGGAATGTGATGAAAAGTAATCGCCGGAGACGATTAGGAAAACTTCGGAAAGTTGATTGAATAAGTTTTCTGGCTAAGCCGCCCCGACAGGCAACCGTCAGGACTGCTCGGGCCATGCCGGCCCCGCGAGGCGTCGCTCCCTTCACTTCCACGCGGGAAGCCCTGGTGTGCCAACTGTAACGCTTTTCGCCCATGGCGGCTTTCTCAAGAAATGTGGCCGCCGCAGCGCTCCAGACGTACGGCTTGTGCCTGGCATTGTAGTGGTCGAGGCACGCCTGCATGGCTGTCTCCACTTGAGCCAAGCCGTTGATCATCCCACCGCGGATCCGATCCACGGTGGTCAACCAAAAGAAGTACTGATTTGGACAATCGAGGAGGCGCCAGTCGGGGGAGGTGCATTTGAACGGCAGTGCATCTGTATCAGCCGAGCTGTTCAAAGCCTTCGCAGCTCCCCTCGAATTGGTACGAGAGCGGACGAGCCCTCGTCTGTTAGGCGACTGGCAAAAAATAAGTCGCGATCATGCATTGCGTGCACAATTATGCGCCGGAGTTCGAGCGCCGCTGGAACCGTTTCGCGCAGCCAGTGTAACTTGGCGTCTCTTGCACCTACCGAAACCCCTGTCTGCCGGCCAAGTTGAGCGATTGTTAGCATCTTGTAATCGGAGAACGTCAGCTGGCCGACGTAACTACGCGATCCTGATGCTTCTCGCGCGGCTCGGCCTGCGTGGAGGGGAGGTCTCCGCCGTGATCTTGGACGCCATCGACTGGGAATCCGGCGAGATCGTCGTGCATGGAAAAGACCAACGGATGGCACACGTGCCTCTGCCGGCTGATGTCGGATCAGCTCTGGTCGATTATCTGCGTCAGGTGTAGCCCTCGCGCGTCTTGCTATTGGCCTGCAGGCTGAAACGCTGCTGCGCTAATAGTTCACCCACTACCGTATCGCTGACAGCATGGCCCTGCGCCTGCAGTTCCGCGGCTAAACGGCGTAAGCTTTTGCAGGCCCAACGCAGCGGCGACATCGGTTCGCCCCGCTCGCTAAGCTCGACCAGCGCCGCCAACGCAGGCACCAGCCCGTGGTCGCTCGCCAGCAACGATTTGCGTCCGCCACCGGGGGCGACGAGCCGGCCTCGAGGCGATCGCCGTCGGCCAGATCGCACGGGCTGCGGCCAATTGTGCGCAGTGCGATGCCAGTGATGCGGGCCACAGCGGCAATCCCGCCATACCCCGCGCCGTTCGCCTCGGTAGCCGCGAACAGACGGCGTTCATGCTCGTCCAGGTGCGGCCAGACCAGCGCAAAGCGCCGACTGATGCTGTCCGAGTCGATCATCCACAGAAGATATAGTGGATCTGCCGCGAGAGAATCCTCCTCGTCGCTGCCAGATTCAGGAATTGGCTGACGGGCCCTAAGGATTACGCGAAGCAGCTGGCACGAGAGCGGTTGGGGCTTCATCTTTATTGAATTGCCGCCCGCCAATCTGTGATATCCTGGTTGGATGGAGAGGAATCCTGCCCCCCGGTTCACGACTCTGGGGGCTGCCATACCAAAACCAGGAGCGAAACTGATGAGTTCTGTCCCTCTTGAGTCATCCCCGAGATCATACGCAATAGCAGCGCTTACTCTATCAACGACAGTCTTGGCCCGATTGAAGGCAAAGGGCATTCTATTGGATAGTGAGATTCGGGAGATGATTGATATTGGCATGCGGCTACTTGACAAGATGGACCTTCAGAAGCTTGACGTAGCGGAAGTCCATCAGATTCTTGAAGGTATTTACTCAGTATTCATAGCAACTACACCACCTCCACCCGCGCACTGATGAACACCTGTAGACCTCTAGACCACATGTTCGCCCAGGACAGAGGTGACCCGTTTCACAGTATGCAGATATCCGAAGGTTGCACCGGATGGTTCGGTTCCAAACCTCATGCATAGGAGACGGGTCGTGACGAAGCCTATCACATATGCCGGGCTGGATGTGCACAAGGATACGATAGCAGTGGCCCTCGCCGAGGAGGGCAAACGGGGGGAAGTGCGTGAGTATGGAATGATTTCAAATACGCCGTCCGCGGTGAGGGCGCTGGCGATGAAGTTGGCTGGGCATCACGGCAAGCTTCGGTTCTGTTATGAAGCGGGGCCGTGTGGCTATGACATTCAGCGGCAGCTCACCGGGCTTGGGCATGTGTGTGCGGTCGTGGCCCCGTCGCTCATCTCACGCAAACCCGGAGAGCGGATCAAGACGGACCTGTCGTGCTGACCATTAATCAGCACGTCGCAAATAACGGTCAATTCCCACGCGGATAGAGCAACGAGATCCAGCGTTGGCGACAAAGACGTTGGGGCATGACTCAACCACAAACAGAAACTGAGGCGCCCAAGCCTCCTGAGCGGGCGCCAGCAGCTGCTTACGCTCTTTCAGGGTCAGGCCAAGCGTTTCGGGAACTGTCAAATCGTCGCGCTCGATGCGCGCCACCTCCGTCTCACTGGCGATACCCGGTTCAAGCTCGGCGATCAGCGTCACCCGCCACACCAGCTTCGCCATGGTCGCACCCCTTCGCTGTGAGGTCCAAGGCTACCGGATGAGGCCACTCCCTATTATTTTGCATACTCTCGAGCGCGTGTCGTTTTGGGTCGACACTATTTGGTCGGGCAAGGCGCGCCGTCGTCCATCCACTTGCTGAAGTCCGAGACGAAGTCGCCATGGCTGATCGGCGGGGTGTTTCGCGTCTCGCCGTTTGGCCGCTTGCCTGGGTTCCAGGCCCACAGCACCAGGAACTCGGTCGCGATATGGTGCAGCGTATCCGCGAGCTGCCGGTTGCCGTTCAAACTCTTGTCCTTCAGGTGGGCGCAGAGATCAGGCCCGCTGAGTGCAACCCCGGGTGACTTCTCGAACGTCATTGCCGCCGGCGCCAGGAACCAGAACGGCCTGCCAGGTTGCGCAGGGTCCTCCGCCCCGGGAATGCCGGTCACGGGATCGTTGTGGGTTCCGTGACACGCCCCGCAGCGCAGAAACGATAATCCCTGCCCGGGACGGACGGTTCCGGTCTTTTCGGCCGTCTCGAACGGGAAGGTGTCCCCTCTGATGACTGAGTAATAATGCGGATGGCGGTCGTCGCCCTGGCGTGGATAATCATTGATCGCCGCCGGCAGCTTCTGCGAGGCGACTGGGTGGCAATTGATACAGCGGGGCGAGGTGAGGACGCTATAGATCGCCTGCCATTCCTTGGTCCCGCCGCTCGTCGGATGAGTCGGCGCATCGCAGCTCTGGGGCGCGTCGGGGCCGCACTTGAAGACGCCTGTCTTGAGGTAGTCGGCGAGCTCTCGCACGTCGTCGTCGTTGAGCACGCTGGGGTAGAGGCGCGGCATCGGCGGCGGCACGGTCGCGAGGAAGGCCTTGAGAAGCTCGGGATCGGCGAGCTGACTTTGCCGCAGCATCGGCGGCGCGCTCGAGCCGGCGCCCGCAAGGCCGTGGCACTGGAGGCAAGCCTGGTGGTAGACCACCCCGCCCGCGGGAAGTCCGAAAGCCGCTTTCGGCGCCAAGCGGTCCAGCATGGACACGGTCGGGTGATCCGGCGCATGAAGCCCATACACGACGACCCGCAGCGGCCCCGCGATCGTGCTCGGGTTCTCCGTCATCCCGCCGACCGCCGCCGCCACATATTGCGCGCCACCGACGGCGTAGCTGATGAGGCCGTTGTTCAGCGCCCCACCAGCGTCGATGCGGTTGAGCAAGGTACCTGTCGTCGCGTCGAGGGCGAGCAAATTGCCGTGCGTGTCGCCGGCGAACAAGAGGCCGCTGCGGGTCGGCACGAGGCCTGCCAGCACTTGCGATTCGGTCTGGTATCGCCAGAGCACCCGCCCGCTTTCCCCGTCGATCGCGGTGATCCAGCCTTTCGGGGCCTTGAGTTTCGCGGCGGCCGGCCAGTCCTTGAACACTGAGCCGCCCATTTCGCGGTACTTCGTGT
>JASHQG010000223.1 GCA_030037665.1 Acetobacteraceae bacterium | reverse complement strand
GCGCCGAACATGGAGTTCTTCGAATACCTGCCGGAGAACCGGCCGACCCAACCCGACATCCCGCAATATTCGCGCATGGATTACGGCAACCGTATCGGCTTCTGGCGAATGCTGGATGTGCTGAACAAGCACAAAGTGCGGGCGTGCTGTTGCCTCAATCTCGAAATCCTCGACCATTTCCCCGAGATCAAGGATGCGATGGTCGCCGCCGACTGGGACTACATGGCGCACGGCCTCTACAACAGCCGGCCGATCTATGACCTGACCGAAGCGCAGGAGAGGGCCTACTGGCAGGATTTCGTCATCCATCTCAAGGAGATGACCGGCAAGCGACTCAAGGGACGGCTCGGCGGTGGCGCCGGCTATACGGTTCGCACCGACGATTTGATGGCCGAGGCCGGCTGCCTCTACCACACGTCGTGGATCGTCGACGACCAGCCGTGGCCGATCAATGTGCGGGGCGGCCAGAAATTCATCTACGTCCCCTATACCGGCCAGACTAACGATGCAGGCATGCTCGCGTGGAACCGCGAAGCCGACCATTTTCAGCAGATGATCAAGGATCAGTTCGACACGCTGTACCGCGAGGGCGCGGAAAGCGGCCGCGTCATGTGCCTGTCGCTGCATCCGCACAATATCGGGCGGCCCAACGCGGCCAAGCATCTCGACGAGGCCCTTCGATATATTCTCAGTCATGACGGCGTATGGAACACCACGGCCGACGACATCGCCGAGTATTATCTCGCGAATTACTACGACCGGGTCACCGCCTGGATTGCCGAGCGCAGCGCGGATGGCGCAGCATAGCGGGGAAGCGATAGAAGGACTTGAAACTCGCTGGCAAGATTGCGCTCGTCACGGTCTGATGAGACCGGTGCGTGAAAGTGGAGCGCCGCAACACGTCCGGTTTGCTGCAGCGATAACATTGAACGTCGCGATGGCGCGTCGGCGGATCGGGGGACGATTGAGCCTTGGTGGGCAGCGAAGCGGACGCGCCTCATCATTGGATGCAATGTCGATGCTGGTCCGAGCACGACGACGACGACGAGGTACACCCCCGGCAGGCTGGGAATGGCGAGGAGAATGCGGCGGGCGATGAAGTTGAGCATGAATGGGCCCCGCGTGGCCCGTGCTGCATCGCAACAATGTGACGCATCATTGCCGCTTATCTGGGCTCTATCCACCTCGAACGATGCCTATTTATGGACTGTTTGCGTCTGAAGCTGCCGGAACGGTTGCCCTGACACCAAGGTCAACAATTTGCTGAGCTTCTATGCTCAGACCGACTACGGCGGGCGCTGTTGTATGCAAGAATGGTGGCTCGGAAAATCATGGACCTCCTCCAGGCACTCCGCACCTTTATCCGCGTGATCGAGACCGGCTCGTTTGCCGCCGTCGCGCGCGAGACCAACACCAATCACTCCTCAGTCGTGCGCCATGTTGGTGCTCTTGAGGACTATTTCGGCATGCGTCTGTTCCAGCGGACCACCCGCCGCCTGAGCCTAACGGAGGATGGCCAGGACCTGCTGCAATACGCACAGCGCATGATCGAGCTCGAGCAGGAACTAGAAGGCGCGCTGGGCCAGCAGCGCATCTCACCCAGCGGCCTGGTCCGCATTGGTGTGACGACCGCGGCCGCGATGCTGATGACCCCTCGGCTGCGCGGGCTCATGGACGACCATCCGGGGCTGTCGATAGAGCTCGTCGTGCGGGACCAATTAGGCGACCTCATCGAGGAGCGGCTGGACCTCGCGTTGCACGTTGGTCAACCGCCGGATTCGTCATTGCTGGCACGTCGGATCGGCGCCTTTGGCCGCGTGTTGGTCGCTGCCCCCGCCTATCTGGAGAAACGCGGCGCACCGTCGCGACCAGCCGATCTCGCGGACCATGATTGCGTCATCCACGAATACGGGCCCGAGAGCGCGCAATGGCACTTCAAGGGCCCCGATGGTCCAGAGACGATCCGGGTCCAGGGCCGCTTGCACGTCAACAATGCCGCAATCGTGCGGCGCGCCGTGCTGGACGGGTTTGGCGTCGCTATGGTCCCGGAAGCGCTAATCGTGGACGACGTGCGGTTGGCACGGCTGTACCGGCTCCTGCCCAACTACCAGACGGAGCGCCTTCCGGCCTTTTTGCTGTACCCCTCGCGGCGGCATCTGCCGCCGCGCACCCGTGTTGTCATTGAGGCGATCGCCCAAGAAACGGCGAAGATTGCCGCGCGGCTGGCCGAGGACGACGTTTGGGGCAGCAGCAACGACTGGGTGTGGTTGGTCTGATCGGGTTGATTCACCCTCGGCAGTTTCGGCTCAATCTCTGTGACGTTCAAATCAATCACTGACGGCGGGCTCGTCGCCAACCAGACGCACCATCGGCGGTCGTGCAACAGCTCCCCCGCGCGCTCCTGTGCGAACGCCACCTGGCCTGCCGTCATTCATGCTCCTTCCGGCATGGCGCTCTACATCGACTCAGCGTCGAACGCTCCCAACCAAAATCGGCGGGACCCTCTCTGCGGCTGACTCGGTGCAAGGCAATGGCCGCAGCGCCCGCTGATGCTTCGATATTCTGCCCGCTCACCCATCCCACCGCACGCGCCACCCGGCTGGTCTTGACCCATCCTCGTCATTCACCCGCGACCGGCGCGTTGCGGGAGGCAGACGCGGTTCGATAACCCAGAAGGTGTCGAAACACGACGAGATCACTCACCGAATTGCGCCTCCAGACCGGTAGGCCGGTGCGGGTTGCCTGCAAACCTATTGGCGGCGGCCGTGGCCTTCTCTTGTTTTATCCACATCGCAGGCGCCCTTGAAATTCAGTTTGCCGATACTCCTAACAAGGACGGCAGCAAGGTCTTGAACATCGCCAGGATGGCTCGAGCGTTAAGCTTTGGATCCCACAGCCTCTGCAAAATGAAACCGTGAAGTAACGCGATCATCGTCCGCGCCGCCATATCGGGATTGATATCGGCAGGGAACCACCCCATCGTTTTGCCGCGCTCGATGAGCTGCACGATTTGCTTGCGCGGCCCGTGCAAGCCCTGATGCATGGCCCTCAGAATGGCTGGGTTGCGCAGTGATTCCGCCCAGGTTTCGAGCGCAATCCGGCGTGATTGTTCTCCGACGGAGAGATATTCGGCGACAAACGCCTCAGCCACTGCGACGAGGCCCGCCACCGGATTGCTGGCCTCAAGGCCTTCGGTCATTATGCGTGCCTCGGCTTTATGCCGCGCATCCGCAACCGCAAGCATCAGTTCGTTTTTGCTTTGAAAGTAGTTGTACACGCATCCGGCGCTGAGTCCGGACTCGGCAAACACGTCCTGAAGGGTCGTCATGCGAAATCCGTTGCGCGCGAAGCAGACGCGAGCGGCTTCGATGATCTCGGCACGGCGGGCAGCTTTGCGCTCCGGCTTAACGCGCGGCATTCGTCTTCTCCGCCAGAACAGCGCGATAAAATTCGTAGCCCTTCAGTAACATGGGCTGGCGCCAATAGATCGCTCGATAGTCGGTCGCCGACAGATCCGCGACAATGCGCAAGTCTCTTTGCGCCAGATAGTCCGGCATGTCCTCCGGACGAAAGCCGAAGGTCCACGCCTCGCCCAAGTTCCGCAGCCGTTCCAGGAGCGCTGTCAGTCCCGGCGCCGGAAACGTGCCATTGATCGCGTCAATATGCACATAGGTGAAGATCATGCGCGATCCCGGCGCGCTGTGGCTGAACAAATTGAAGACAGAGTCTACCGCGCTTCTGTCGAGATAATTCGTGACGCCCTCCAAAATGAACAACGATTTGACCGTCGGGGAATAGCCCGAGGCAACGAGGCAATCTTCCGGCTGCTCATTCAAAAAATCGATTGGCACGCGCCTCACGTGGCTGGCTGACGTGTCGGCGAGAAAACGCGATTTCAAATTCAGCATCTCGCGGCGCTCGAGTTCGAACACGGAGCTGAGCCGAAGCTCGTCCAAGCGCAGTGCGCGGCAGTCGAAACCCGCGCCCATGATGACGACCTGCGCTGCGCCGTTTCGTACGGCCGCCCGCGTCCAGTCGTCGATCAGCCGGGTGCGCGCAGCACCGGACGTGCGCGCGCCAGGCGCTTGCCGGTCGAAGAACGACTCCAGCATTCGTCGCCACGGCGGAATCTTGGCTGGTGTCACGAGCGCCCGCTGCCAGGCCGGCAAGAACCGCCGCGCAAAGGGATCGGAAAACAGGCGCTGACGATTGGGTTTTGCCGTTTCCAGCGCCCGTATCAGCGCCATATTCGCGGCAGTCTCGCTGACGTTTCGAGGCGGGTATGTTGGCATCCGATCGGCCTATTAAAAAACGGATGTCCGTTCTATTTGCCTGATGGCCGCCGTGTCAAGCGCTATCGCTCCACGACGCAGGGCTATCGCATTTGATCGAGCACCGAGCGAGCGGACTCGTCGGACCATCCGGAGCGCTTGCGCTTCCTCCGGATGGAGATGTCGGGCCGGGTGGATCTCATGACGTTGCGGGCGAGTTTCCGCAGTGTTGTGAGGTTTTCCGGCCCGTAATCCTTGCGATTTCGGGCGCGATCCTCATCGAAGCCGACATCGAGGACCCACTGCAGGCAGTGCTCGATCCACCAGTGCGCGCGCACCGCGGCCGCGAAGGTCATGGCGTCCAGCGCGGCGGACGACAGATAGAAGCGGCGCTCGCTCGAGGTCTTGCCGTCCCGGGTCACGGTTGATTCGACCGTACCGGGCATGGCGAGACCCGGCATCGGCGGCTCGTCCGCGTGACGGCGGTTCGTCAGCATCCAGCTGATATCGTGGCCGACGGCATGACGGCGGACCTCGATACGTCCGTTGTCGCATCGACCGTGGTGTGTTCGCCGTCCGGTTTGCTGGCCGGGTCGGCTAACCAGGCACGGACATCCGCATGGTGCGCCGGACGGTTCGCCTTCAGCGAAAACAGCCAGTCGCCGCCTCGATCTTTGATCAGACGCGCGGCCTGTTGCGAGTCAATATGCCGGTGATCCTCGGCGTACGACATATCGCGCCATTGCTGCCCGAGTACGCCCGGCGCTATCCGGCCGTCACCGTCGAACTTGGGGTAAAAACCGGTCGGCCCATTTTGGTCGAGGAGGGTTGGGACATCGCCGTCCGCTCCGCGCCGTTGGCGAACTCCGAGCTGCTCTCGCGCCCGAACCACTGACGCGCGAGGGGAGCCAGTGTTGCTTCGTGGCGCGGCCGTCCTTGCCGGCTAAAGCCCGAGAATGGCTTTCGCGACGATATTGCGCTGGATCTCGTTGCTGCCGCCGTAGATCGACACCTTGCGGTAGTTGAAATACATCGGCGCCGCTTCACTGGCGTACTCGGGGCCGACAGTCTCCTCGTTGCGGCCTTCGAAATCGCGCTGGTACGGCAT
>JASHQG010000222.1 GCA_030037665.1 Acetobacteraceae bacterium | reverse complement strand
CAGTTTCTCAGCGTCATCGTTGATCATCGAACACGTCCCTATTGGTGGGTGGAATCGCGTGCCGCTGACGAGGCCGCGGCGATCGAGAGATCCCTCGCACGCTGGTTATGGATCCTCGAGACAATCGTCACGGCCGCGCCGCTCCTCGGACTGTTGGGCACCATCACCGGCATGATCCGGTCTTTCAAGCTGTTCGGGAATCAGGGTCTGGTTGACCCCGCCGGGGTGACGGGGGGCGTCGCGGAGGCGCTGGTTGCGACCGCGCTCGGACTGTTCGTGGCGCTGATCGCACTCTTCGCTTTCAATTATTGTTCCGAGCGTCAGGCCCGGATCCTGGATGAAATGGAGCGGCTTGGTACACGTCTCATTGATCATATCCGGCTGGATGCACAGGAGGATCGGCATGAAGCTGCGCTCGTCGCTTAGGCGCCGCCGCGGGCGCATCGAGATCATTCCCATGATCGATGTGATGTTCTTCCTTCTCGCGACCTTCATGCTGGCGTCTCTTGCGATGCAGAACCTGCATTCCCTCCGGGTCGATTTGCCGCAAGGAAATACCGCGCCGCTGACGGCAGCCAAGTCGGTGACCTTGACCGTAACTGCCACGGGCGACCTCTATCTGAATACGGTTTCGGTGACGCTGGGTACACTCGCCTCGGCGCTGAAGCCGCTCATGGACTCGATCGGTCGAACGGTTGTGGTAGCCGCCGATCGGGCCGCACCGAACGGGACTGTGGTTGAGGCAATGTTGCAAGCGCGCGAAGCCGGTGCGGAACAGTTCGTCTTCGCCATTCACAAGGAGTAGGCGTGCAGGCCAGCAAACGGGGGCTGAACGGGCCATGGGGCCGCCTGACTTGGACGCTACCCGTTGCGCTGGTCCTGACAACACTCAGTTTGGCTGGATTTCTTGCGATCCTGGTCCGCGGGCTCTCGCCGCCCCGGTCCCCGCCCTCCAATGCCGTCGCAATGCAGATCGTCGAGCTACCGCCAGAGCCCCGACAGGCCGAGGCTCCGCCGAGGGCCGAAACTGCGCTGCCGCCCGCTAAGCCGACGGCGACGCCGAAGCTGATACCCGAGAGCAAGCCGCTACCACCATCCCCAGTGCAGTCATCGCCGCCGCCCCCCATACCAACCCCCGCGATCGAGACGCCGCCGCCAGCTCCCGTTCAGCCACCATCACCGCCGCCGCTGCCTCTAACGCCGGCGAGCAAACCATTGCCGCTACCGCCACCACCACCACCCGCGAGCCCGCCCAGAAGAGAGACCAAGGATGTGCGACCGCGAAAATCGATCCCGGCAAGTCCGATGGCGCTCCATCGAGATTTCATGCGGCCTCCGCCGCAACATTCAGCCGCCGCGCCTTCGACGGAGGCGGCACCGGCCGCGCCACCCACGCGAAGCTCCACCGGCGGTATTACCATGGGAGCCCGTGCGCTTTACCGGCCAATGCCGGACATTCCAGAGGAACTGCGACACCGTGAATTGGCCCTCGTGGCTATGGCGCGCTTCCACGTCGCCGCTGATGGCAGTGCCACAGTCACCCTACTTCAAGCGACAGCCGATCCTGGCCTCAACGCCAATCTGATGTCCGCGCTGCGGAACTGGCGTTTCTTTCCTGCCATGGCTAACGGTCGACCCATCGCGTCAACCCTCGACATCCGCATTCCCATCGAGGTGAAGTGATGGCCGTGGCGCGGACAAGACGCAGAAGAGGTGAGCTGACGCCCCTGTGCCAGATGGTTCTGGATGTCGTGGTTGGGGCCGGCCGGCCGCTTGGCGCCTATGGCATCATCGCGCAGCTCGAGATGACGAGCGGCCGTCGCGTACTGCCAGCAAGTCTCTACCGATCCCTGGGAGTTTTACTCGAACGCGGTCTGATAACGCGGATCGAAACCAGAAACGCATTTCTTGCGAACGTCCAGGCGATGACAACCCTAGCCGATATCTATTTCATTTGTGACCAATGTGGTGCGGTGAGGACGGTCAAAGTCTCGGCATTGGCGAATCTGATTGACAATGAGGCCGACGCTCTGGGATTCCAGATTGGCAGGCGGGTGATCGAGATGCAGGGCATCTGCAACCGGTGCCGAGATTCCAGGATTGGCCAGCCTGAGCAGCTGATCAATCGCAAGACAATGCCCACAAGGGCATGACGGGTTAGCGGCCCAGTTTCTTCCTGCTTCTGCGTCCGGCCACACCCCATCTTGTAGCGCAGCGACGAAATGTAGCTGCTATGCGCAGCAGTGTCGTGCCACCCCTCCATGGGAACCCGGACCAAAGCGCGTTTTTTCGCCTGCTCACTGGCTGCACCCGGTATGTCGCTCTGCGCCTGCGAGCTCCATTCGCCCACGCGCTGCACCGAGGGCCGATTCGACGCGGTCGATCTGCGAGACCGTAATGTAAGGCGCGCAGTGAGCTCTGTGTCGCATATAACGGTCAGCATACCTCCGGTTTTGTTGCGGGATCACGGTCAATGTTGCCGAATTTCTGTGCACCCGAAATGGCCATTTTCGTAGAATCCGTGATGCACAATAGCGGCCAGCACGACAGTCACGCTTTAACGTGCGGTTTCGAACCAATCGTCGAACGACCCGAAGTCGGTGCAGAGCGCCGCCGCGGCGCTTCGGGTGCAGCCGCGCAGACAAAAAGACTCGATGGTATCATGTCCGCTCCCCACAAGTATGGCCTTAGTCCGACAGCTTGAACTCGATCTCGTCGTACCGTTTGAGCTTGTAGATGGAAACCGAAACGATCCAGGCCAGGACAAAGATACCAACGATGGTGTAGCCGAGGACGCCGAAGGCGGTGTCGCCGTTGAGCGAGGCGATAGGGTCCCAGAACCAGCCAGTCAGATTGTACTTGCCCTGAATCAGTCCCAGCGTCTCCAACCCGCCGATTACCACAGCCACCGCCACTGAGACCGAAGTGATGGTAATGTTGTAGTACAGCTTGCGCACTGGTTTCATGAATGCCCAGCCATAAGCGCCGAGCATGAGGATGGAATCGGTGGTGTCGATGAGCGCCATGCCCGCGGTGAACAGCGCTGGGAACACCATGATCGACCAGATGGGCAAACCTTTTGAGGCCGCCGCAGCCGAAATGCCGAGGACACCGACCTCCGTGGCAGTATCGAAACCGAGGCCAAACAAGAGGCCGACGAAGTACATCTGCCAGCTGTGGTCGACGAGTTTGAACAGGCCGCGAAAAATACGCCCGAAAAAACCACGCCTGGCCAGCAGAATGTTCAAATCCTCTTCGGAATACCTTCCGCCCGCCCTCACGCGCCGGAAGGTGGCGATGATAGTGGCGAGAATGAGCAGGTTCATCACCGCGATGGCAAACAAAAAGAAGGCGGAAATGAGCGTGCCGACAACGTTGCCCCAGTTCTCCAGGGCGTCGAACCTCTCCTTGATGGCCACGGTTGTGATCGCCACAGCAGCCGACAGACCGAACACGATGGTGGAATGGCCTAGCGAGAAGAAAAAGCCCACGCCCGCCGGCCGCTGGCCCTGCTGCATCAGCTTACGGGTGACATTGTCGATTGCCGCAATATGGTCCGCATCCACAGCATGGCGCAGGCCAAAACTATAAGCGAGCAACGATGTCCCTAGCAGCAGCGGGTAGTTATGGAACACGGCCACAGCCACCAGCCAAGGCAGGATATTGGCCAGTCCTAAGAAGACATAGATGCCAACGACCCGGCGCCCGGTTCCGCCTGCCATACGTTGCCGCAATGCCGACAGCATACGAAATCTCCCACCTGCCGCCTGTGCGTTCATCCATACCGGCAGGCCGGTATGATGTAAATATCTTTTAATCATACCCTTGCTGCGGACTGGAATGCGCCTCAGACTCCATGCATGGAACGCATCACCATCACGATCGACGACGATCTGCTGACGGAAGTTGACGCCCTGGTTGCGGCACGTGGCTATACCAGCCGCTCGGAGGCAATCCGGGAGATGCTGCGTGAGACGGCTAAGCATGAGCATCTGTCGTACGGAGCGGCTCCCTGCATGGCGACGCTCACATATGTCTACAGCCGCGGTCTTCGTGACCTGCCACAGCGCCTGGTGGCCACCCAGCATGAGCGTCACGATCTCAGCATAGCCACCACGCACGTGCATCTCGGCAACGATGACTGCTTGGAAGTCGCCATCCTCCGCGGGCCGGCAGAAGCCGTGCGGCGCCATTCCGACGAACTTACCGCTCAGCGCGGCGTGAGACATGCGTATCTGCATCTCATCCCGGTACCGGGAGACGAACACGGGGACAGCAGTCGCGGGCACACTCGCGGCATCGGCACTTCATAATCTGAAGAAGATGGCGAGGTGTCGCCACAAAACGGCACGGTGCGTTTGGTTTCGGGATCATCCGAGTGTCGGTTTTGCGCCTGCTTTGGGGCGGGAACGGTCGTCGGAGATGCCCGCTGGTGTCACTCGGCTTGCGCTGGCTGGCCCGCCTCTGATGAGGCGATGTCTTTTCCAGCAGGCGTGGGGTGAACCAGGATCGGGCCGAACGGCTCGTCCTGGCGCAGTTGAAGGCTCGCTTCGCGTGCCAACTCGAGAGCACCCACCAGCGTGCTGGCCACGGTTCGCGGACTGCCTTGAGGGGTCAATGGCCGGCGGCACCTGGCGCCGGGGCCGGGCCAGGATCCGCACCAAGGAGCGGTAAGGGCAGCTTAAGGCGCAAACCCGGGGCCAAGGCGGCCGGAGGTGCATGTCGCATAAGATGTATTATGTTAAGTCAGATCTGAAGTCGGCCGATGGCGTCCGCGGCGGTTGAGCAGCGCCACGGCATCAGATACGCCATGCAGCAGCAGTCCGGTCGCGACGATCGGGGTCGCTCTCGCCCTTATGCCGTGCGCAACGGCTGCGACTGCTCCAGGAACCGCCGGTTCACCACACTGCTTGGGCGCGAATCCAGGCGTTCATAGGCCAGCGACAACGCAACCTCGCGGTTGCCTGCGCGCAGGGCGGCTTCGGTCAGGGTCCAATCAACGATATCGCGCTGCGCGTTGCTGCCGCCGATGCGCCAGGTTTCATAACGGATCGGCTGCAGCGCCTCGACGGCTTCCGCAAAATCGCCGCGGTGAAACGCGAACAGCGCCTCCACCACGGGAATTCCGACATCGCGATAGCATGCCGCTTGCTCTGTCTCGCCCGCCGCCGTCCGCCGCATCCACCCCAATCGCTGCTCGACTTTCGCCTCCTGCCCGGAACGCAATTCCGCCATCGCGGCGTGAATGTCAGTAAACGCCAGGCACTTGCCGTCAGCGTGACCGTCCCAGAGTGAGGCCAGCTCCTGCCAGCGATTGCCGACGTCGCAGCCCAGAAGGTCCAGCCGCCACAACAAGGCGGACGCATTTGTCAGGCTTGCTCCGAATGGCCGTTGCGTTTCACGGATCGGCCGATCGTACAGAGCAAGCGCTGAATCGTATTGCCCAAGTTCGAGATGGAACAACGAGCGGTGCCACCAGATATGTACACGGTTCGGGTGGTCTGGCGTGGACCACATCGGCTCGCGTGCTGCCATCCAGTCCAGGCCGTCTTGCGGGCGCCCGGTCATTTCCATCACATGCGCGACTGTGTGATGCGCCCAGAAGCTGTGCGGTTCCATCTCTGCGGCAGCACGTGATTCCTCTTCCGCCTGCGCATATTCGCCGGCTTCCTCGAGGCCGAAACCATGGAAAGCGCACATCGTGGCGTAGCCGGGTCGCTGGGTGGACCACAGTGGCAAGACGCGCGCGGCCCGGCGGCGGATCCAGAGAAAACGCCCGAGAAACCCGTCCAGCAGGTTGGCGGCCTGATGTGCTATCAGGTCGAAGGGGAAATGAACGAGATGCTGATCCAGAATGCCCACCGCGGCAGCCCGCGCACCCTGCGTCGCTTGTTCTAGCGCCACGACATGGCCGCGCTCGTGTTCATTCAGCGTCAAGGTCTGAGCTGTTGCCAGCAAGGGGCGCGCCTGGGCGGCGAGGACAGGATCATAGGTCAACGTCAGCAACCACGCCTTGCCGATATGCGCCATCGCGAAGTCCGGCGCGCGCTGGCGGGCCGCATCGAACAGGTCAAGCGCATTACGGTAGACCAGGGAGTACGCACGCACGGCCTGATTGAACAGCGTGGCGGCATCCGAGGTGGCACCCGATAGCGCGTATCCTTGAGCATCCGTCAGCATGGATCGGCTCCTGCTGGTTCCCGGCAGATCGTGGACGGATTGGCAGGGCGGTGCAACGTCTTCCCGTCATTGCATGCCGCCGAAACCCCGATGTCAGTCCATCACCGTATACCGACCGCTGCGTCGCTTCACTGGTTGGGCTAAAGATTTTCACAACCGGCATCTGGTCGAAGTCCGGATCGTGATCGTGGCACCTGCTGTTGCGCTGGACGCGCAGGCAAGCTGATCTCGCTCTCTCACGAAATCACCGGCCATAAAACGAATGCCTCCACCGGACTCGTGAGATTCTTCAACGCGAGTGAGCCAAGAGCTTCACAAGGCAGCCTAAGCAGATCGCCTGCTCGATCGTGAGCTGCCCGCGATATGCAGACACCTCCCGGTGGGCACACTGCTTGCAGCCGGGCAGCTATAATGACGCTATCACCGTGAAAATTCCATCCTTCCGCAATGACGTCCCCCAAGTCTACGCCGACGCGCAGCACGATGCGGCGGTCATCCGGCCAGACGTCATTCTCAATCGCCAAGGCAACTTGGATGGTCACGGCGCACTTTACGGCCTGCATGATGCTGTTGAACGTTATCAGCATCGAGTCACCGGCGGTTTGCACGAGCCGACCATGATGATGGCGAATTGAAGGCTCGAACAGGCGACGACGCAAATCCTTCAGCCGCACCACGGTACCGAGGTTATCAAAGCCAAACAATCTACTGTAGCTGACGATATCGGTATGGACGACCGCCATCAGACGACGGACCGGGCGGTCGCGCCTTGCGATGCGATCGACGAGGGCAGTTGCCCACCGCCTGCCACCTACCGGCCAAGAGACAGCTTGCTCCAACGGCGCACTCCCAACGGACGGCGTCGGTACTCGGCTTGGATGGTGATGAACTAAGTGTCGGCTGAACATGGCAGCCCCGACTAAGCAAGGTGCGGGCAGACGGGGGGGGGTGGGTCGATATGGAAAGGCCCCGTCCGAATATCGGCGGGGCCTGGAGCGGATGCTGTCTGCCAGCTACTGCGCGCGCTACCCCGTTCCCTTCAAGAAGGGCGCGTGAACTGCAATTGGGCGAGCGCGCAGATCTTAACCATTTGGCAAACGTAACACAGTGCGATGGACACGGTCAAGTAAATTTGCCCGTGCATCGTTCGCCGCGCAGATCATAGGTACCAGCTGCTTGAGTTGGTGGCCGGAGTACCGGGCTCATTTGACAGGCTCCAACCTGGCAACCGTGGATGATGTCGGCGGCGGAAACCTGTGGTCCGTGAAGCGCAGACGAACTCTTCATAGGATCATGCCGTCGTACGCTGCTTCCACGCCCGTTGGCAGGTTCTGCTGCATCCAGGCCCAGTCCATCTCCGGGCCCATATGGGTCAGCACGGTTCGGCGCGGTCGTACCCGGGCGGCCCAGTCGAGAACCTGCAGCAAATGCGCATGCGTCGAATGGCGTCCCTTGCGCAGGAAGCACCCGACCAGCCAGGTGTCGATCTCCTCAAGCGCAGCGAAAGCAGCGTCGTCCAATCCCACCACATCGGTCGAATACGCGAAATCGCCGATCCGCAGGCCGAGCGATGTGACACGGCCATGATCCTGCGGAAAGATTCGCACCGGCATGCCGGCGGCATCGATCGTCTGGCCGGGTTCGACTGGGCACGGGGTCAGCACCGGGCGGTAGAAACCGGGCGGTTGCCATGGCCGGAAAGCATAGCCGAAGCGGCGGTCCAGTTCCGCCAAGGTGGCCGGTGCGGCAAAGGCTTCGAGTGGCCGGTTAACGATGCGGTTGAGAATGCGGACGTCGTCAAGGCCGGTGATGTGATCAGCATGCGCGTGCGTATAGAGGACCGCGTCGATGCGCGGGATGCGGCAATCCAGGAGCTGCGCGCGCATGTCAGGGCTGGTGTCAACGAGCAGGCGGGTCCCCTGCCCGCTTTCCACCACGATGCTGGAACGCGTGCGGCGGTTGCGGCGCTCTGTCGGGTCGCAGTCACCCCAGTCGCCGGAGCCGTCAGCGCCGCCGATCGTCGGCACGCCGGCCGACCCGCCACAGCCAAGAACGATCACACGCACGAGGTTTACGTCGCCTTCTTGAATAAACGGCGGAAGTTGGCCGTGGTCAGGTCGCCAAGTGCCTCCGCGGTCATGCCGCGGACCTCAGCGAGGGTACGGGCGGTGTGGGCGACGTTCGCTGGTTCATTGCGCTTGCCGCGAAGGGGGACGGGAGCGAGGTAGGGCGCATCCGTCTCCACCAGCAGACGATCCCCTGGAAGGTCGTGGGCTATGTCGCGAAGCTCATTGGATTTCGGGAAGGTAAGGATGCCCGAGAAGCTGATGTATCCCCCGAGTTCGATGCCAGCCTCAGCAAGGCGACGCGACGAACTGAAACAGTGCAAGAGGAACGCGAAGGCACCGCCAGTGGCGGTTTCGTTTTGCAGGATTTCGATGATGTCCAGATCGGCGTCGCGTGCGTGGATGACCAGCGGCACGCCCGCGAGACGCGCCGCGCGAATGTGGGCACGAAAGTTCTGCTGCTGAATGTCGCGCGGCGAGCGGTCGTAGAAATAGTCCAGGCCGGATTCGCCAATGCCGATAACGCGCGGATGGTGCGTCATTTCGGCCAATATTTCCGGTTCAGGAACAGGGGCTTCGGCCGCGTGGTGCGGATGAACGCCGACCGTACACCAGAGGTGGGGAGTGGCCTCGGTCATCGCTGGCAAGCGGGCAGACTGGGCAAGCGAGGTGCCAATGGTGACCATTTCGCCCACACCGGCTTCCGCCGCGCGCGTCAGCACGGCTGGGAGCTCGGCGGCGGTGAAGTAGTCGAGATGACAGTGAGAATCGATCAACATTCTTTCTCTCCGCTCTCCCGCATCTTACACGCGAGAGGGTGGTGTGAAGGTCGTGTGCGTATGTCTGATGCCGCACCCCACCCTACCCTCTTCCGCGCAGAGCACGCGAGAGGACGCCTTCGCTACGGTTCCACGTACCTCGGGAACACGCCCTGAGGCGGGGGCAGCGCTGTCCCGGCCTCCAGCGGCGTTTTGAGGGCCGCCAGCATCCGGCTCTCCGGCGGAACGCCCAACTGATCCAGCATCGCCGCCATGCTCGTGGGCATAAACGGCTGCAGCACCGTTGCGACGGTGCGCAGTGCATCGGCGAGCACCCGCAGGACAGCGGCCATTCGCTCCTTGTCCGTCCGCGCCAGCGCCCATGGTGCTTGGTGATCGATATAGGCGTTGGCGGCGCGAATTACCTTCCACGCTTCCTCCAACCCCTCGTGGAAGGTTTGTGCGTCCATCGCCGCCCGCATCAGCGCCGGCAGCGCTCCCGCGGCATCGAGCAGTGCGATGTCATCTTCAGCGAGCGCGCCTCTACCCGGCAGCCTGCCGCCGCAGTTGCGGGTGATCAGCGTCAAGGTGCGTTGCGCCAG
>JASHQG010000221.1 GCA_030037665.1 Acetobacteraceae bacterium | reverse complement strand
GCAACCCCGGCACGCATTTCCGGCTGGTACAGGTTTTGCTGCGTTGCCCGGCGTTCGGCCGGTCATGCATTGAATGAATCCCCGGGAGACTGAAGGCGATGCGTCTCAGCGGGAATTCGGCGCCGGACATGTGATGGTGTAAGACGGAGTCAAAAATCACCGCGGGTAACGGGAGGGAAACGTGGCGGGCCCATTTGACGCAGAGATCGGAGAGTCCCCGCGCATGTGGCGTTCCGGCTACTTGAGATCATAATGGCGGCCGAGAAGAAGTCCGTTGCCACCGGACTCGAGCGGCAATGGCTGTTGGACGCGTACGCCGAGCGCTTGGCAACGGTCAAAGGACTGGTGCACAATCCATCAGCCAGGAAACCCTGACACCGTGCCCGGCTGGTACAGCATCTGGTTCGGGGACGTGACGCTCCGCGCGCAAGCACATCATCGCCGAGCTACCAGCTATGCATGGACGGTGCACGGTTCAACCGCGGGGAAACCGGCCCCGCTATCAGCAGGGCCAATCCTGTGTTTTGCGTGACGGCGATCACCTGGCGATGGAGCATCGAGGAGGCCGCCGAGCGATTGATGCAGGACAGCGAAAAGTGAAAAGGCTCAGGCGAACGGTCGGTAGTATGGTGACCCTACCGGCGCAATGCGGCCCAGGCCGTCGAACGCCGCCAAGACAGCCGCGCGGTCCTCGATGGCGCGCAGCATCGAACTGGGAGCAGTATCGCGAGATCGCAGAAACGACGGAGCACGATGACAGAGAGCGATCGGTCGGGCCCACCCACGCGGGTGGAGGTAACGGCGAAATTCTTGGCGGAGAACCGGGCGAAACAGCTTGCCTATGACGAGCGCCGGCGGCTGTGGACCGAGCCATTGCAGCCGTTACGGCCGCGCGCGCAAGCCGCGGCGGCCTCGCGTGCGCGCGGCAAGATCAATGATCCGAGGCAGCGCAAGCTCGATTTGTGACCGCGGCGTAGTTCCCTGCCGACGTGAAATAGGCAGCCGCGGATTCTCGATAGCGCGCGGCGTCGAACAGGAAGCACGACTTTCGGTCTCTCGTTGCCGCTCTTCCCGAACCGGCCTTCGCGTCAAGCGACATGAAATGCCGAGATCTCTGCACTGTCACAGTCAACCACTTGCTGAACCTCTTGCAGACTTCCTACCGACATTCAAACGGAGATAACGTCTTGTCAGGCGACACTGGCGCCGGGCCGTAGCTAAGGTCTATGGCGGGCGCGACGTGATCAAGGCCGCGATCGTTGCTGCCGCCACAGGCGACATCAGATGCGCTATACCCGATAGTGTCCAGGTCTGATGCTGACGAGGGCTGCCCTTTCTGATGACCGCCACGATCTCATTGCCGGATTACCGGAGCCTGACGCGGATCCGGCGCTTGGGCAGGCACCTTGCGGAGGTGCTGCAGGCCGATTTCGTGCTCCGGCTCTGGAACGATGAAACGATACCGCTGGGGCCACAGCCGAATACCGATCTCGCCGTCGCCATCCGCTCACCCGAAGCTATCACCCGGCTGTTGCGCCGGCCACGTCTGGCCACCGTGATCGAATTGCTCGCCTCAGGTGATCTCGACATTGTGGGAGGCACGCTCCTCGACCTTGCCGCGCGCCGCGGCGCCACGTCGCGCGGCCTGGCGCGACGGCTCGACAAATGGCTGGTCGCTCGGACGCTGCTACCCTTCCTGCTCGGGCCGAGCAGAGGCGGTTCCAAGGGCAGCCACGCCTACGATGGACGACAGGTAGCCGGCGCCACGTCCCAGCGGGACGACAAGGCACTGGTCCAGTTCCACTACGACCTGTCGAATGCGTTCTATACGCTGTTTCTCGATCCTGCGATGCAATATTCCTGCGCCTACTTTCCGGATGCAGGCGCAGATCTCTCAGCGGCGCAGCAGGCGAAGCTGGACATGATCTGCCGTAAGCTACGGCTACGGCCAGGCGACCGCTTCCTGGACATTGGCTGCGGGTGGGGCGGGCTCATCTGCCATGCCGCTCACAAATACAATGTGCAGGCCCACGGCGTGACGCTGTCTGACGCGCAGTACGAGTATGCGCGGGAGAAGATCGCACAGTCCGGCCTGCAGGGGCGTGTGATGGTGGAACTGAAGGATTATCGCGCACTGTCCGGCGAGTACGACCGTATCGCCTCTATCGGCATGTTCGAGCACGTTGGCCGTGACAATCACGCCGCCTATTTCGCGAAGCTACACGATTTGCTGCGTCCGCGCGGCGTGATGCTGCACCACGCGATCACCCGCCCTGCCAAGCGCAGCGAGCGTGCGTTCCATCGCAAGCGGCCGGAATATGCCGCCGTCGTCAACTACATTTTCCCAGGCGCCGAACTCGACCACATCGGCAATACACTGGCGAATTTGGAGCGTGGCGGCTTCGAGGTACACGACGTCGAGGCGTGGCGCGAACACTATGGTCGCACCACGCGGGTCTGGTGCCAACGGCTCTACGCCAACCGTGAGGCTGCTGCGCAGGAGGTGGGTGAAGCGAAGACGCGACTCTGGTTGCTCTACCTTGCCGGCGTCGCGCTGGCCTTTGAGCGCGGCAGCCTCGGCATCTTCCAGACGGTTGCCACGCGGCGGGCTCGCGGGCCGAGCGGATTACCCGCAACCCGTGCCGATCTCTACCCCGATGGGGTCTGATCCATCGTTCGCTATCGTGCTACACGGGTCCTCGAGCCAAGAGGATTGCCCATGTGCTGAAGCGCGTCCTGCGCCATCCGGCTTCCCTGGCGGTCCTTGCCCAGGCGGTTGGCCTCTATCTGTCCTTCGCGCTGCGCACCACGCGCTGGACGCTCGTCGGTGCCGAGAACCTGGAGCCGCATGCGCTGGGCGCTCCGGCTATCATGGCGGCTTGGCACGAGCGTCTGCCGCTGATGCCAATGCAGTGGCTGATGATTCGCCGTTGGAAGCATGGCAAGGGGCCACGCTCCCATGTGCATATATTGGTCAGTCATTCGCGCGACGGCAGGTTCATCGCCGCGGTCGTACGACGTTTCGGCATAGACGTGGCGCTTGGCTCTTCATCTCGTGGTGGAGCGGGCGCGATGCGCCATCTCGTGGGCCTGATCGCTGCCGGCGATCACATCGGGATCACGCCGGATGGGCCTCGTGGGCCCCGGCGCCGCGCGGCACTTGGCGTGGCGCAGCTTGCAGCCCTGTCGCGTGCGCCAGTGCTACCGTGCGCGGCGCAGACCTCGAGCCGCTGGGTGTTGCGCACCTGGGATCACATGGTCATTCCTCGGCCGTTCGGGCGGGCGGTTGTTGTCTGTGGGCCGGTTATTTGCGTCCCCCGTACGGGCTGGCGGGACGCCGTGCCGGCCATCGAGCTGGCGCTGACCGCCGCCGCGGACCGAGCTGACCTGTGGTGCGAATCTAATCGGCGGGGCCAGATTTGAGTCGCCTACTGCATCATTGACGCATTCCGAGCGCTGTCGATCTGATGCATGATCAGCAATCGCATAACCGGCGGATCCCCTCCGGTATCGCCGCCGCGTGCAGGAACCGGTGCTTTTCCTGACCCACCGCCCTCTATGCGCGGATGTTTGCCGGAGATGATTTTGCTGGACAGGGCTCGAACGGTGATCCGTCGCCGCGCCATAGACCGACCGCACGGCTCTTGTGACTTCTCCTGTACCCATCCCACCACTTGGTCGGCGTCTGATGTAGGCTGATCAAGCGGGCCAGCCAGCCGGGAGCTACCATGACTACTCCAGCGCTCCAAAGCACCAGGCGGGGACGTGTGCCCCGGCGGGTTGGTCACGATGGATGCCCAGTAGGAAGTCGCGCCTCGAGCGCCAGTACAGGATCGGCAGGCATCGTGATGGCTCGCGCATTGGTAGGGAGAATTGCCATGATCGAGGACAATGTCACGTGGTTCGCTGGCGTCGACTGGGGCTCGGAACATCATCAGGTGTGCCTTGTCGACGCCGCGGGCCGCGTCGTCGGAGAACGGGAGTTTACGCATGGCGGCAAGGGCCTGGCTGACCTTTGCGACTGGCTGCTGTCGATCTGCGGTGCGGCGGACACGGTGGCGGTGGGGATCGAGGTGCCGCACGGCCCGGTGGTCGATACTCTGATCGACCGCGGATTTGAGCTGCACGCGATCAATCCGAAGCAGCTCGACCGGCTGCGTGACCGGCACAGCGTGGCTGGCGCGAAGGATGACCGCCGCGACGCTTATGTCCTGGGCGATGGCGTGCGCACCGACCGGCGCCTGTTCCGCCGCCTGCACGTCACCGACCCACGGCTGGTCGAATTGCGAGCATGGTCGCGCCTTGCGGAGGAACTGACGGGGGAACGGGTCCGGCTGAGTAATCGGGTGCATCATGAACTGTGGCGGTACTATCCGCAGATGTTGAAGATCGCCGATGGCGACGTGGCGGCGCCGTGGGTTCTCGATCTGTGGGATCTCGCGCCCACGCCGGCCGGGGGGCGCCGACTGCGTGCCGCACGGGTCGATCAGCTGCTTAAGAAGCATCGCATCCGTCGCATCGACGCGGAGGCTGTGCTTCGCATCTTGCAAGAGCCTGCCATCAAAGTTGGCCCGGGCGTGGCCGAGGCAGCCAGCGTTCACCTGCGTTCGCTGTTCACCCGGTTGCGTGTCGTCACCCGCGAACTGCGGCAGGCCGAGGGCAAGCTTGACGCACTGTGCACGGCGATCGGCGAGACCGATGCTGCCTCGGGAGAGGGTCTTCAACGACAGGACGTCATGATCCTCAGATCGATGCCCGGCATTGGTAGAAGTAATCTCGCGACCTTGCTGTGCGAGGGATCCGGACCGCTGAGCCGGCGCGATTATCAGGCGCTGCGAACGCTTTGCGGAGCCGCGCCGGTCACCAAGCGCAGCGGCAAGTCGCACATGGTCATCATGCGCTACGCCGCGCATGTCCGATTGCGCAACGCGGTGTATCACTGGGCGCGTATCGCCATGCAGCACGACCTCAGAAGCAAGCTCCGCTATGCCGCGCTGCGCCAGCGCGGCAAATCGCACGGCCGCGCGCTTCGCGGTGTTGCCGACCGATTGCTTGACCTCGCATGTGTGCTGCTGGAACGACAGACGCCGTTCGATCCGGACTTCGCTCGGCCCAAGTAGTGCCACGTCGCTCGCTGCCACGAGACGGTGAACCCGATCTGACCCTGAATCCGATCCCGAGCCATGCTTCGGGCGGCTGGCCGGGGTCAAGCCTCGCGAAGCGACCGCCGAAGGCGGCTTGGGCTTGACGCCGGACAGCCGGCCGCAAGCACAATGAGCGATCGGACAATGGGGGCACCGCCCCAGTCTTGGCCAGCCGTGCGTAGCGATCGTTCTCGCTCGCCCACCGCAGCCGGTGCTGCGTCCCGATACCTTCTAAACCATGCCCCGGCGGGGTTACCGCCCCGCCAATTTTTCCGTTGACTAACGGTAGGAAGTCCTCGCCATGAATGGCGAGGCTTCCGGCCTTGCGACCTTGGTTTCCTGCTTCGACGCCTTGCTTGGCGCAGAGGGCTCCACAGGCTGCCTCCGAATGAGTGTCCTCCGGAGTAGGCGATAGCAGTCCGCGATTGCGGATCGTCTTAGCCGCGTTCAGGTCGGCGTGCTCGGTATGGCCGCAGGCTGTGCAGCGGAACAGGTCCCGGCTGACCCGCGAGGCCGCGTCGGTCTGGTCACAGCCCGAGCATTGCTGGCTCGTTCCGATTGGCGGCACCCGCAGCAGTTCCGAGCCATACCAGACACTCTTGTAGCCCAGCATCACCGCCATGGTGCTCCAACCGACCGACAGAATCGCGCGGTTTAGGCCCGCCTTCTGCGCCACGTTGATGCCGGGTTCTTCGATGGTCCCG
>JASHQG010000220.1 GCA_030037665.1 Acetobacteraceae bacterium | reverse complement strand
CGTCTTGCCGGCGGCGCCGGCACAGTAGTCGCAGACGCGCATGCCAGGTTGTGCATCCGTCAATAACGCGACGAGTTGGCTGCCTTCATCCTGGATCTCCACAAGGCCGGTTTGAAACGCTCTGCCAGATGTCACGGGACGGCGCACGTCGATGCGCAGGCCCCACGGAGAAAGCGGCGTTGGATGCGCATCGACCTGTTCGTCAGCAAGTGCGCTACGGGCTTCGTCGCGGGTGGTCTTCAGCGTGTTGACGCGCAGGTCGAGCGGGGCAGGTTTGGTCAACGCAACGAGTTCTGCGGTAAGCGCTGAGCCGAAGCGGTCGGCGAGGAGCGGCAGCAACCAGTCAGGGATCTCGAGCCGCACAGCGTCTGGCATGGACGGATGATCCAACGTGTGTCCTTCCAGGTCGCGCAGTGCTGCGTGTTCTGGCCGCTCGAGCGATGCGGGAGCGAAACGGCCGCCGGAAAATGCCTGGGCCAGGCCCGCCAGTGTCCAACCTTCCAGGAGCAGCGACGCGGCAACCAACAGCCTCGGTGTCGGCGCCGCGTCGGCGCGGGCGAGCCACCAGGTCAGGCGGCGGCGGCGACGCAGGACCGTCCAGACGCGATCGGAAATGGTACGACGATCACCGGAACCGATGAAGCGGCGGGCCCGGAAGAAGTCGTTGGCGACCGCATCAGCGGGGCGTGCGGCAAAGTCGTCGATGGCGGAAACGAGTGCGATTGACGCCTCGATGCGGGCCGCGGGAGTCATGCAGGGACACGCAAGATCGCGGTGATGGCTGCCCCAGCACAGCCGTGTCCCGCGCGTGGGTGGCGATCACAGGCGGGATACTGCTTCGCTGCGCGCGGCGTGACAGCGGAACGGTTCACAATGCCAGTGCATCTGGAAGTGCGGCGAGATCGCGCAATTCCGTGGCGGTGGTTGCAAGGTCGTATTCGCCTGGCGCACTACTGCGGTTGATCCAGAACACCTGGAAGCCGAAGGCATGCGCGCCGAATGCGTCCCAGGCATTGGAGGAAACGAACGCCATCTCGTCTGCCGGCACCGCGAAGCGCTCCGTGGCGAGGCGGTAGACGCGGGGATCCGGCTTGAACACACCTGCCGACTCAACACTGAGCACGGCATCAAGCAGTGGTTCGATGCCAGCGGCGCGCACGGCGTCGGCCAGCATGCCCGGGTTGCCATTGGACAGGATGGCCCGATGGATGCCGCCATCGCGCAGGCGGGTCAGGACCGGCACCGCGTCTGCGAAGGCGTCAAGCCGGCGGTAGTTCTGAAGCACGTCGGTGAGAAGCGCTGCATCGGTCACGCCGTGGCGGGCAGCGGTCCAGGCGAGCGCTTCGTCGGTCAGGTGCCAAAAGTCGCGGTGGTGTTGCGGGCCGGCGAGGCTGCGCACCCAGGTGTATTCGATCTGCTTCGCGCGCCAGTCGGCGCTGATAGCCGGCCAGGTGGGGCCCAGTCGCGCTGCATGACGGGACATAGCGGTGTGCACGTCGAGCAATGTGCCGTAGGCGTCGAAGATCACGGCGCAGACCCGCGGCATGGCTCAGGATCGCCCGTCACTGCGGGGCCTCGTCCGATCGACGGCCAAAACCCTCAAGGGGAGGCGGAAGCGCGCGCCGCGCATTCCTCACTCGTGCCGGTAGTTCGGCGCCTCGCGCGTGACTGAGACGTCGTGCACGTGGCTTTCGCGCAGACCGGCATTGGTAACGCGGCGGAACCGGGCGTTCTGCTGCAGCGCCTCGATGTTTGCGCTGCCGGTGTAGCCCATGCCGGCGCGCACGCCGCCGACCAACTGATGCACCACCTGCGAAACGGGACCTTTATAGGGAACCATGCCCTCGATCCCCTCCGGCACCAGCTTGAGCTGATCCTTGATATCCTGCTGGAAGTATCGGTCGGCCGAACCGCGCGCCATCGCGCCAATGCTGCCCATGCCGCGATATGACTTGTACGACCGGCCCTGATAGAGGAACACCTCACCCGGCGCCTCGTCGGTGCCTGCGAAAAGGCTGCCAATCATCACGGCTTCCGCGCCCGCCGCCAGCGCCTTGACGATGTCGCCACTGCTCCGCATCCCGCCGTCGGAGATCGCCGGCACCCCGCGGTCGCGGCAGGCGGCGGCGCATTCCAACACCGCAGTGAACTGCGGCATACCCACACCGGCGATGATACGGGTGGTGCAGATGCTGCCGGGACCGATGCCGATCTTCACGGCATCGGCGCCAGCCTCGATCAGCGCCACTGCGCCCTCCGGCGTCGCTACGTTGCCGGCGATCACCTGCACCGCGTTGGACTCCTTTTTGATCGCGTCCACCGCATCGAGCACGCCCCGGCTGTGGCCGTGTGCGGTATCCACCACGATCACGTCCACCTCGGCGGCGATCAGGGCACGGGCGCGCGCCCGTCCGTCCTCCCCCACACCGACGGCGGCGGCCACGCGCAGGCGGCCGAGTTCGTCCTTGTTGGCGAGCGGGTGCGTCTCGGCCTTGTCCATGTCCTTCACAGTGATCAGGCCGACGCAGCGATAGGCGTCGTCCACCACCAGCAGCTTTTCGATTCGGTGACGGTGCAGCAGGCTGCGCGCGTGGTCGGGCGTCACGTCGGCGGTGACGGTGACCAGGTTTTCCCGCGTCATCAGCTCATAGACCTTGAGGTCGGGGTCAGTCGCAAAACGCACATCGCGGTGGGTGACGATGCCAACGAGGCGGTTGGTGTGACGCTCCACTACCGGAATGCCGCTGATACGGTGCGTCGCCATCAGCGCCTTCACGTCAGCCAGGGTCTGATCGGGGTGGATCGTGAGCGGGTTCACCACCATGCCGGATTCGAATTTCTTCACGCGGCGTACATGGCCAGCCTGCTCGTGCGGTGACAGGTTCTTGTGGATGACGCCCAAGCCCCCGTGCTGCGACATGGAAATTGCCATGTCACTTTCCGTGACGGTGTCCATGGCGGCCGAGATCAGCGGGACGTTGAGGCTGATGCCGCGGGTGAGGCGGGTGCGGGTGTCGGTCGCGGAGGGGAGGACCTGGGAGTAGCCGGGGACCAGCAGGATGTCGTCGAAGGCGAGCGCGTCCTCGATGCGGGCGGCGCTTCGGGTGGTCGGGAGGGACGACGAGTCGGGGTGGGGGATGTCAAGCGCCATGGCCGGGGCCTTTCCGCAACCTTGGCGGCCCCACATAGGCGGGTGAGGGAGAGTCTGCAAGCAGGGACGTCAGGTAAACCCGCGCACGTGCGTTTGTTGCAGCGGGCCGGAGGCGCGACTGTGTCATAGGGATGCCGCGAGCACAACGCTGCCAGACCGTATCGTCCTGCTCGGGCGTTGTCCGTGATGGACTGGAATTCGACCGACACCGACTGAGGTTTCGCGCTGTCGTCGTCGGGTGCGTCCTCGGCGCGAAGGACGTCCGCGGGATGGATGGCGTCTGGCGCGCAGGCGCGATGTACCGCGTGGTGCCGTGGTCGGCCTTGTCATTTCGGTCTTGTCATAAGGAGCGAATCCGCGCGGCAGCCCGGTCTCGGGGTCGCTGGTCGCCGGTTGCTTCCCCGCTGTGGCGAGAGCCTGGCGTTGCGCGGCGCCCACACCGTGCGGACGCAGGGTGATCGCCCCTCTGCGGCACGGTTGTCCGGCGGGCGCGCGACGCCCGATTACCGGGCGCGTCTCTCAGGCAGGCCGCTCGCCAGCGCGGAATGAGCGTGTGATCGGGCGACACTTGCCGGCAGCGGCTCTGCGCGGTTCTGGGGTCGCTCGGCACCGATAGGGCGTGCGTCAGTCGGAGGAAGTTGCCCCATAGAACACGGTCGCTAGTGCCAGATCGGTCGCGAGGCCCGCGGGCGGCGACGAGCTGCTCGACGGCGGGGCCCAGCTGACCGCCACCCGCAAGAGACACATCGTGTCATCCGCTCCATCGATCTGCAGCCGCACGGGGGCTATGCCTGCCCGCCGCATTTCCAGGATTCGCGCCGCCGCCGGCGACACATCGATAATCCGGCCGCGTGGGAACGGCCCGCGGTCGGTGATCAGCACCACCACCGACCGTCCCGTCGCCAGGTCCGTCACCCGCACCCTTGTGCCGAATGGCAGGAAGCGATGGGCTGCCGTCAGCGCCGCCGAATTCAGGCGCTGGCCGTTTGCCATCCGAATTTGCCCACGATGCGGTGCGTACCACGACGCGACGCCGTCTTGCACGCACGGGCTTGGGGCCGCCGCCTGCACGGGGGGCTGCGGCGCCACCGCCTGTACGTGCGGTGCCGCGCAGGCGCCAAGTGCCAGCAGCAGCAACCAGCAGGGTAATGGCACACGCATCATTTCTTCTATTTCGGGAAGAATGGCCAAAACAGGGCAGCCGCCGCCGAATTCCGTTCAGGATTGCGTGTGGTCAATCCGCGGTCCTGACCGGTTGGCAGCCACCGCCGGGTCGTGCCACCGTCGGCCCAACCAGCGAAATCGGAGGACGCGCCATGACCACCCACGTCCGCTGCGGCACCTTCTTCCCGGGAGACGGAACCCCGGTCCGGCACAACGTCACGCTCGGCATCGACAACCAGCGTGTCACCTTCGTCTGCAACACCGCCGACGCCCCGCCGATCGGGCTGCATGACAGCGTCCTCGACTATGCCGATCTGTTCGTCATGCCCGGGCTGATCGACGTGCACACGCACCTCGCCTACGGCAATGCCAAGAGCGAGGAGGACATCGACCTCTATCAACCCCTCGAATTCCGCGCGCTCCGCGCTCTGTTCTTTGCCCAGAAAGTGGTCGCCGCGGGCTACACCTCGATTTGCGCGCCGGGCGATGCCGGACAGGTCAGCCTGGCCGTGCGCAACGCCATCAATTTTGGCTTGTTCGACGGCCCCCGTGTCACCGCGGCCGGGCGTTACCTCACCACGCGACAAGGACTGACCGACTGGTATCCCACCTGGATCGGCGTGCCAGAGACGTCCATCGGCCGCCTCGTCACCAACAAAGACGAGGCGATCGAAGAAATCCGTGTTCAGGTGAAGAACGGCGTTGACTGCATCAAGATCGCAATGGACGGCGTCCAGACGCGCGATAACGGGGAGCTGATCGCTGCCTTCAATCAGGAAGAAACCACCACGATGGTGACCGAGGCACATCGTCTCGGTCGCAAGGTCGTCGCGCATGCCCGCGGCAAGGAAGCGGTGCTCTACGCTGCGCGGGCCGGCGTGGACCTGATCTTCCACGCGACGTTCCTCGACGACAACTGCCTGGACGCGATGCTGCACTCAGGTAGCATGCTGTGCCCGACGCTGACCTTCCAGCGCAACATTATCGACTTCACCCAGGCCCACGAACCGGCCGCACAGAAGGGCCGTCCACGTGCCGTGGAGCGCGAATACGCCATCGCGTGCGAGAACATGCAGAAGGCGCGCAAGGCCGGCGTGCCGATGCTGACCGGCACGGATACCGGCTTCGCGGTGACGCCGTACGGCGAATGGCACGCGATGGAGCTGGAGATTTTCGTGCGCGACCTCGGTTTCACACCGGCCGAAGCGCTCCGTTGCGCCACGTCAGTCACCGCGCGTTTCATGAAACAGGGTGATTGCATCGGCGTGCTCGAGGCGGGCCGGTTCGCTGATTTCATCGCCGTGGATGGCTCACCCCTGGAGAACATCGCGATCCTGCAGGACAAGACGCGCATCCGCTACGTGCATATTGGCGGCAAGTGCATGCAGATTGTCGAACGCGGCTACGATCCGCGCCAGGTCACCGACCGCAGCCTGGCCAACTGGACAGACCTCTACACGCAGGAACGTGTACGCGAACTCTATCCGGCGCGGCGGCAGCTCGCGGCGGCGGCCGAGTGACAGAAGGAAGGAACGCGACGATGCCCTCGATCCTCTCCCAGTCTCAGCTCGCCGATTTCCAGAAGAATGGCTTTGTCATCGCTCGTCGCATGTTCGACACCGACGAAACCGACCTGCTCCGCACCGCTATGGAACAGGATCCAGAGGTGTCAGGACATATACTGGACCGGCTGGACGCGCAGGGGGCGGCGACCCGCATTGCGTTGTGGAATCGTGCCGGCGACAGCGTCTATGGCATGGCCGCGCGCTGCGTCCGCATGGTCGACACCATGGAGCAAATTCTGGGCGGCCCGGTTTATCACTTCCAGTCAAAGCTGACGGCGAAGGAGCCATTCGTTGGCGGTGCCTGGGAATGGCATCAGGACTATGGCTACTGGTACTATAACGGGTGCTTGTTCCCCCACCTCGCGAGTTGCCAGATCGCGCTTGATGATTCCACCGCGGCGAATGGCTGCCTGACGATGATCGCAGGCTCGCATCGGCTCGGCCGCATCGACCACGTGCCGGTGCCGGGCGAGGGCCAGAACGTCGCCGACCCGGTGCGCATGCGGGAAATCACGGCGCGGCTGCCGGAGGTGGCGTGCGAACTGCAGCCAGGCGACGCGGTCTTCTTCCACAGTAACACGCTGCATCGTTCCGCGCAGAACCGTTCGGCGCACCGCCGCTGGACGCTGATCTGCTGCTACAACCGTGTCGACAACGACACCGTCACGAGAACCGATGACCGCTACTACGTGCCGCTGGAACGCGTACCAGACAGCGCGCTGAAGGCGGCCGGCCTACGCTTCGCCAGCGGCGCCGAGCACTTTACCAGCCGACCCTTCGTCCCCAAAGTAGCATGAAGGCAGGATGCAGGAGAACGAGAGATGAAGCGCTTGTTCGGCGGCGGGCACGAAGCAACCGCTGAGTCCTTCCCGATCGAACGCAGCGACGAGGAATGGCGGGTGAAGCTGTCGCCGCAGCAGTTTGCGGTGCTGCGCAAGCACGCGACCGAGCGCGCCGGCACCAGCACGCTCAATCATGAGAAGCGCAACGGCACCTTCATCTGCGCGGGCTGCGGGCAGAACCTGTTCTCATCCGAGACGAAGTTCGAGAGCGGCACCGGCTGGCCCAGCTTCTACGCGCCGCTTGAGGGCGCTGTCGGCACCCACGAGGACCGCAGCTTTTTCATGACCCGCACGGAAGTGCACTGCAGCCAGTGTGGCGGTCATCTCGGCCACGTATTCGAGGACGGTCCGCGTCCGACGGGCCTGCGCTATTGCATGAACGGCGTGGCAATGGACTTCAAGCCGCAGGAGTGACGAAAAACTCTCCCGATCAGGGATGAGGTCGAGGCGTGAGTCGTCGCGCGCGAGGGGGCCGCGACAGGGCCGTGTCGAATTCAGCGCGCTCGCCGGCGCTCAGCACCGCCCACTCCCGCGCACAGCACGGGCGAGCGTTACTGAGCGAGGCGTCGTACGGCCGATTCGTCCAGCGTCACGCCGAGTCCGGGTCCCTTCGGGACTTGCAAAAACCCATCCGCATAGCGGATCGGCTCAACGAAAATCTCGTTCTGCAGCGCGTTGAGTCCCACGTCATATTCCAGCAATGGTGGGAACGGCACGTGGTCCGCGTGCGGGTACGCGGGCAGTGCCGCGAGCCAGTGCAGCGCCGCAGCAAGGCCGACGCCGGTTCCCCATACATGCGGCGAAATCCGCAGGTGCTCTGCCGCACACAGCACGCCGATGATGCGCGCCGCGTCAAACCCGCCACATATCGTCAGGTCTGGCTGGACGACAGACACCAGTCGTCCGTCGATCAGTCGCCTGAACTCAAACAGCGTATACAACGCCTCGCCGGTTGCCAGTCGCACGGGCGCTCGTGAGGCCAGGCTGCGGTAGCCAGCCCAGTCCTGCGGTGCCAGCGGCTCTTCGTACCAGTGGATGTCGGCATCTGCGGTAAGGCGCATGCTCTCCAGTACGCCGTCCTCGGTGTAGTTGCCATTGGTGTCGACGCTAAGGAGCGGAGCATGGCCGATGATGCGCCGCGCGAGTTTGCAGCGCTCGGCATCTTCACGGGGATTGCGGCCTATCTTGATCTTGAACGCGCCGAAGCCGCGTGTGGCATTCGGCTCAAGTTGCCGCGTCAGCGCCGCATTCTGATCGGTGGCGGTGGTGAAATAACCTCCAGATGCGTAAACCGGGATGCGTTCGCGGAGCCGTCCGCCGACGAGATCAGCGACTGACAAGCGCAGCAGCTTGCCGATCGCGTCATGCGCGGCAAGGTCGATGCCTCCGAGCAACGCGATCATCTGGTTCTGCGTGCCGGCGTGGTACATCCGCGCCAGTACTTCCTGTGCGGCGGCGCGCTGCGCGAATACGCTGCGGCCGACGTAAAGCGGCCGCAGTACATCGATCCATGCTTGCAGCACCGCGCCCGGGCCTGCGGCTTCGCCAATGCCCTGCACGCCATCTTCCGTGTCCAGCAATACCAGACTGCCGGTGCGTGCCCGCGCCAAGCCGCGCGCCGAGCCGTAGGGTTCCGGAGGCACGAACGACAGCGGTACCACGCGAATGTCACGAATGCGGGACACTGGGACTCTCCTACGTCAGTAACTTCCATCTGTCATCGCGACGAGCGCCGCGCGACGAAGCGATGTTCCGCACGAGACTGCATCGCCGCGGTGCTCCTCGCAATGACACAACCGGCACCATCGACATTACCCCCTTAGCTTTGATAGCCTTTCCTTATGCCCCAGCACATCGGAATTGTCGCGTGCTCTGCGGAAGGTGCGGCGCTGTGCTACCGCACGATTTGCACCGAAGGCGCGCTGCATCTCGGTCGGCACGGGCATCCCGAGGTATCGATGCACACGCCGTCGCTTGCCGAGACGATGGCCTGCATCTACCGCGACGACTGGCAGGACGTGGCTGACATCATGCTGGCCTCGGCGCACAAACTTGCGTCGATTGGCGCAGACTTCCTGATCTGCCCTGACAACACGATCCATCAGGCGCTGCCATTCGTGGTGCCGCGCTCGCCGCGTCCGTGGCTGCACATCGCCGAGACCGTCGCCAACGACGCAGTGGCGCGTGGGTTCCGCCGCCTCGGCCTGTTGGGCACGCGTTGGCTGGTGGAGAGTCCGGTCTATCCGGACGTCCTGTCAGCACGTGGTCTAGGCTTCGTTCGTCCTGAAGCCGCGGAACGGGACGAAATGAACCGCATTATCATGGACGAACTGGTTTGCGGCATTTTCCGTCCGCAGGCTATGGTTTGGTTCCAGCGCATCATCACGCGACTGCGTGCCGCGGGATGCGATGCGGTCGTGCTCGGCTGCACCGAAATCCCGCTGATCGTCCATGACGACAATTCCCCGCTGCCGACGCTGGATTCGACCCGTCTGCTGGCACGGGCCGCTCTGCGCCGGGCGCTGGTTTGATAACCGCAGCGCCATGCGATCGGAGAATTTTTCGCGGCCTGCATGTTGGACCCGGACGGGCACAACATCGAGGACTCATGTCATCTGCGATCCGATGACCCGCGCAGTTGAGCCAGCTTTGTTATGAATTTCTGGAGCCTTGCGCGGCTGTCGGCCCTTGGCACACGGTGATCCAGGGCGGCCGCACAGGGCAGTGTGCCCTGCGGCCGACAGGTGGCACAGGACCTGTACTTTGTTGGTGTCACGAACCGCAGTCCAGCGCGTCAGCGTCGATCTGAGCTGATTTTCGGATCCGCTCATGACCCTGCCAGGCATGCGCGTGGATAGCCTGACCGGTCCGCGTACCCAATTCGGCTTCGGGCCGCGGATCGATGATGCCACCAAGGCTATGCCGGACGGACCGCTGTCATGTCAACCGCGCGAAAGAATGACTCTTCGG
>JASHQG010000219.1 GCA_030037665.1 Acetobacteraceae bacterium | reverse complement strand
TCGCCTATGAAGGCTTATTGTGAATGGCCCTCAGATGCGCGCTCCGCGAGGAAGTCGCGGACCAGGGTGATTGTGGCCTGTGGATTCTCTTCCATGATCCAATGCCCGGACGCGGGGATGATAGCTTCCCGCACGTCGCTTGCGGCAGCCCGCATCACCGCCGCCATCGTAGGGCCGAACGATTTCTCTCCCCCAACTGCCAACACCGGCATCCGCAGACGGCCACCTGTGGCAAGCCACGCGCGATTGTCGGCCGCATCCTGGTCGAAGGCGGCGAACTGCGCGAAGCCGGAATGCATGGCGCCAGGCAACGCGTAGAGCTGAGCATAATGGACTCGTGCCACCTCACCGAAGCTGGCGGGATCGGCCGAGAATTCGTTCCAGAAGCGATCAAGGTAGATGCGCTCGCGCCCGGCGACCAGTCGCTCCATGTCGGGCCCGCCGAAACGGAAGTGCCATAGCAGCGGGTGCTTCAGGATCTCCTCCCAAGGGCCCACTCCCGGAACCGGCGCGTCGATCATTACGAGGCGTCTGACCTGCTCAGGCTGCTGCGCAGCAAACTGGAAGGCGACCATGTTGCCGATATCGTGCGCCACGAGGTCGATCTGCTCGACGCCAAGGGCCACCAGCACACCCGCGACATCACCCGCCTGTGTCTTCTTGTCGAAACCGCTGGAAGATTTAGCGGACAGGCCCATACCGCGCAAATCGGGAACGATCACCCGATAGTTCCGCATGAGATCCGCGGCCATCGATGCCCACATATCGCCGGTCTCGCCGTAGCCGTGCAGCAACACCACGGCCGGCCCATCCCCGCCAATACGGACATGCAGGGTCGTTCCGTTCACCTGCATGTCTTGCGTCCGAAAATCAGGCGGGAACGACGGGAACCCTGTTGCTGTGGACATGGTTTTCTCCATAGGGTCGAGGGCGCTCTTCGGTGCTCCCGGTTTGGCCGTGAGGTCCTGCACGTCCTATTCCACGGGCACTTGCTGCCGCCAAGTCTCCTCGAATGTCCGGTTTTCGAGTCGCTCGATCGGCGGTCAAGCGGCAGGCTTGGGTCGGTTAGGGTAACAGCGCTTGATCGGTCGCTCCTGTTACCGCGGTTGAGGTGATACCCGGGATATACCAGACTATCCCAGGAAGGGGCGCCGGCAATGTCACGTTCAGTGGTCGGGAAATGGGGCAAAAACCTCGCGATCCGTATTCCAATGGAGGTCGCGCGCGCGGCTGGCCTTACAGATGGCGAGAAGGTCGAGGTTGAAACGCAGGTTGGCGACATCGTCGTTCGCCGGCAGGAGGCGCGTATCCGATCACGCCAAGATGCCGAGGCCGCCGCGGAGGAAATCATTGCCGAGAGCCGCCGCCACTCCCTCGGCGGCGTTTCGATTCGGGAACTGCTGGAAGACGGACGCCGAGGGTGACGCTCGTCCTCGATGCGTCGATGACTATCGCGTGGCTATTCGACGATGAGCGAACCGAGGCCGCGCACACGGTGATGCGCCGCGTTGTTGCCGACGGGGCAATCGTCCCTTCCCTCTGGAGGTTGGAGGTCGCCAACGTCCTGCGCAACGCGGTGCGGCGAGGGCGATGCAATGAAGCCTTTGTCGATCGGTCACTGGCAAGGCTCGCTCGCCTTGCAATCAAGCGCGACGAAGAAACCGACGATCACGCCTCGGGATCGACACGGACTTTAGCTCGGAGGGAAAACCTGGGCCTCTACGACGCGGCTTACCTCGAGCTCGCTATTCGCAGGCGTATGTCGTTGGCATCCTGCGATCAGGCGCTGCTTGCCGCGGCCACCCGAAGGAAGGTGGAGGTCTTCGCAGCCTGACACCGGCGACCGCAGACTGCGAATGACCGTCGATCAGTCGGTGAGACCCGCATGCGAGTGGTTCTGAACGCACTTGTGCTGATCGTCTGATACCAGCTACCCAATCCAATTACCGGTCTCGACCCTACCCGGTCACAACGCGCTAGATCGCCATATCCGGCGCAGAGGATCCTGAACCGTCGACCGCGCGACCCCTGTCCCGCGTGCCACCTCCGAATCGTTCAACCCCGGCTCGAACTTCAGCCGCAAAACTTCCCGAACCCGCCGCATCACCGTCCTCGTCCTGGGCATCGTCCGCTCCAACAATGAAAAGGAGCGGACGTTACCGGCCATTACTGCCTGCCAGCAGGACCTCAGATGCTTCTGCAGCGGTCGGGCCCGGCCGCCATCCGCCGCCGGACTGCAGCGTGACGGGGTGCCGGTTTGCGCCGTGATCCACTGCCGGTTTCAACCGTGATCCACTGCCGGTTTGCGCCGGGCTGTACAGTTAGGGGTTCGAATCCTCTCGCGCGCGCCATAAACGCCTGAAATCAAGCCGGTTTTAGGCTGCTTTGTGGATCTGGGAGACGTGCCGGCTCCGGCACGCGGCCCAGGTCCGGCGCTGCGGGCACTACAACATGGCGGGTTTATGTCACATGGCGATGAACCTCATGCAGAAGGACACCACAAAGGACTCTCTACGTGGCAGGTTCAAGCGGGCCGGCTGGGACGAGAGCTATCTTGCCAGCATGCTGCGCCTGGGCCGCTGACGTGCGATTGCCCTGCCTTCGAGAGCGCCTTCACTGAGTTCCTCCATGATTCGGCTAGAGAATTAGGTTATTAAAAGCGCTGGCAACAGGGTGTATAGACCTCATGACGGGGGCCAAATTCCTGACCGCCGCGCGACGGCTGGAGCCGTTGGTCGCGAAGCTGCGAGAGCGGTTCGATCGGGACCGTGAGTTGCCGCGCGAGCTGGTGGATGAACTGCACGCCGCCGGGCTGTTCCGTATGTGGCTGCCGCGTGCTCTTGGCGGCGCAGAGTTGCCGCCGCTGGAGTTCCTCGAGGTGATCGAGGAACTGTCGCGCCAGGACGGCTCCGTGGGCTGGTGCACCGTGATCCCGGCCGGCTATGCTCGTCTGTCCGGCGCGCTGGACGAGGGCGTCGCGCGGACTGTCTTCGGCGCCGGCCTGGGAGCGCTGGTAGGCACGCTGAACCCCACCGGCACGGCGGTCGCAGCATCGGGCGGCTATCGGGTGACCGGACGCTGGGGCTACGGCAGCTTCATCGGCTACAGCGACTGGGTGCTGGGCAACTGCGTCACCGACAGCTCGGGCGGACAGGAAATGCGGCTGTGCCTGTTCCCGCGTGCCGACGCCGAGGTGTTCGACGTCTGGCACGTCGGCGGTCTACGTGCCACGGGCAGCAACGACTATCAGGTGAAAGACGTGTTCGTGCCGGAGCAACACACCATCAAGCTGGTCGATTTCCACCCCCCGCCGCGCCGGGCGGGCCCGCTTTACGCTGTACCGATGACCAGCACGTTCGTGAGTTGTGTCGCCACTGTGGTGCTGGGCATCGCGCGGGGTGCGCTCGAGGAACTGGTGCAGATCGGTGACGTGAAGAGGACCGCGGGCGGGCCGATCGTGCTGCGCGACAAGCCGCTCGCGCAGGCCGACCTAGCGCGCGCCGAGGCGCTGCTGGGTTCGGGGCGGGCCTATCTGTTCGACGAACTGGGGAAGATGTGGGAAGACACTCTTGCAGGCCGCGAGATCACTTTGCGTGCGCGAGCGAGCGTTAAGCTCGCGGCATGTCATGCGGCGCAGTGCGCGATCCAGGCGGTGGATCTCGCGTATCAGTCAGCAGGTGGTGTCTCGGTGTACCAGGGCAGCCGGATCGAGCGTTGCTTTCGAGACGCGCACGTGGCCGGGCAGCATGTCGCACTCAGTATGCAGGCCACCCTGGAGCCGGTCGGCCGTGTACTGTTCGGCTTGCCGCCTGGAATGTCACGCTTCTGAGCGATTGTCATGGCACCGTGAGTAGTGCGGCTGCGCGGCCCTGAGAGGGTGCGCAAATTTGCGCATGCTGGTTGCTGCCTTTTGGCAGCGCGCGCCTCCTCACATCCACACACCCTCCGACCTATGGGCGGGCGACGCGGCCCTGCATCGGTGCCGCTGGAGCAGTCCGGTTGGTTGCAGGTGGCACTGGGACGGCGAGATCTGGCT
>JASHQG010000218.1 GCA_030037665.1 Acetobacteraceae bacterium | reverse complement strand
GGCGTGCGCTCGCGCATCGAGAGAACAATCTCGAAATCGGCCAGCTTCGCCGCTGCGTCGTTCTCATCGGCGAAGGCCTGGTCGAAAAACACAACCTCGGCGCGCGCCATCAGTTTCGACCAGTCGGCACTGGTCTTCGCGACACCCTGCCAGTCGTCCAGCACTGCCACTTTGGTCATGGTTCGCCTCCCGCATGTGCGGCGCGCAAACTGCCGCCAGGGCGCCGGGGGCGCAAGCGCGGGGGTTGAGGGCCGCCTGCAAGCGGCGCGACAATCACGGGTGTTTTAGGAGGAAATCGCCATGTCCGAGCTGCGCTCAATCCTGCGCAACCACATGAAAGAGAAGCTGGCGCGGAACGAGGTTGTCGCCTCGATGACGGTGCGGCTCTGTCGGACGATCGAGATCGCGCAGATCGCCAGGACCGCCGGATTCGACACGCTCTATGTCGACATGGAGCACAACACGCTGACCATTGGCGAGACCTGCCAGATCTGCATTGCCGCGCAGCAGATCGGGATTACGCCGCTGGTGCGCGTGCCGGCAAATTCGCCTGAGTATATCTGCCGCGTGCTGGATGGCGGCGCGATGGGCGTGATCACGCCGCATGTTCGCTCGGCGGTAGAGGCGCGGGAGATGGTCAAGCTGGTAAAATTCGCCCCAATGGGGGATCGATCTGCCGGCGGCGCGTTATCACAGTACCAGTACCGCAGCTTCCCGCTCACGGAGACGAACGCGGCGATGAACGATACAACGTCACTGGTGCTGATGATGGAGACCGTGGCAGCGCTGGAGAACGTCGACGAGATCATGGCCGTTGATGGCGTCGATATGATGATGATCGGCAGCAATGACCTCTGCAACGAGATGGGAATTACCGGCCAGTTCGACAGTCCGAAGCTGCGCGATGCATTCGAGCGGACCATCGCGGCGGCGCGGAAGCACGGAAAGCACGTGGGCGTGGGCGGGCTGGCGTCGCGCAATGACCTGATGGCGCAGTTCGTGCGTATGGGGGCGCGGTACGTTTCGACCGGAACCGATATGGCGTTCCTGATGGCCGAAAGTGCGCGGAGGGCGAAGTTCGTCAGCGATATCGGGATCCAGGGCTGAGGCTCTCTCAAGGACGCTGCCAGGCCACAGGCCTGGCATCCCCGGTGCATCACGCCCCCTGACCTCTCCCGCGACGGGTGGGAGAGGTCACCAGGGGCTCCTACGGCACGAGCACCGTGCTTCCCGTCGTCTTGCGGCTCTCCAGCGCTATATGCGCCGCGGCGGCATCCTTCAGCGGGAAGGTCTGGTTCACCTGGATCTTTACCGCTCCCTTCAGCACCACGTCGAACAAGTCCTCTGCCGTCTTCTCCAGGTCGGCGCGTTGCGCCGTGTACGTTGCAAGCGTCGGACGGGTCAGGAACAAGCTGCCCTTGGCGGCCAGAATGCCGATGTCGACCGGTGGCACGGGCCCCGAAGCGTTGCCGTAGCTCACCATCAGCCCGAGCGGCGCGAGGCAGTCCAGACTGGCGCCGAATGTGTCCTTGCCGATGCTGTCATAGACCACCGGCACGCCCGCACCACCGGTGATGCGCTTCACCTCCGCCACCAGGTTGTCATAGCCGACGATCGTGTGCGCGGCGCCGTTGGCGCGCGCGAGCTCGGCCTTCTCGCGGCTGGACACGACGCCGATGACGTTCGCGCCAAGGTATTTGGCCCACTGACACAAGATCAGTCCGACGCCACCCGCTGCGGCGTGCACCACGATCGTCTGGCCGGCCTTCACCGTGTAGGTGTGGCGAATCAGATATTGCGCGGTCATGCCCTGCAGCATCATCGTCGCGGCAGTTTTGAAGTCGATGCCGTCGGGTAGTTTCACCAGACGTTCGGCAGCGATCGTCCGCTCCGTCGCGTAACCGCCGATGGCGCCGGCATAGGCGACGCGGTCGCCGGGCTGCACGTTGCTCACGTTGGCGCCAACGGAGACCACGGTGCCGGCGCCTTCCTGTCCGATGGTCAGGGGCAGGCTCGGAGCCTTGTACAGGCCGGTGCGGAAATAGACGTCGATATAATTGAGTCCGATGCCCTCCTGCTTGATCAGCGCCTCACCTGGGCCGGGCTCCGGGGTGGGGACATCCTCGTATTTCAGTGCCTCGGGGCCGCCAGGGGCATGAATGCGAACAGCCTTGGTCGTCATGGAAGTTCTCCTGATGGAGCCTGGGTTCAGCCCGGATCGCCGGCTGCTCCTTCGAGCGCGAGCAGGAAACGCTTGGTGGGAAGGCCCTCGCCCCCGGAATAGCCGCCGATGTGGCCGGAGCCGACAACGCGGTGGCAAGGGATGACGATCGGGATCGGGTTGCAGCCGTTGGCCTGGCCGACCGAGCGCGCGCTGCCGCCTGCGGCGCGGGCTATCTCGCCGTACGAACGGGTCTGACCGTAAGGGATTCTGCGCAGCGCATCCCAGACGGCACGGCGATAGGGTGTTCCGGCTGGAGCGAGCGGCAGATCGAACGCCGTGAGTTCACCGTCAAAATAGGCGTGCAGCTGATCTCGCGCGCGGCACAACAACGACGTTTCCGTCTGATCGCGCCCCCAGCCCCAGTCGATCGAAACGATCGCACCGTCCTCCTCCGAGACGGTGACGTCGCCGATCGGGGTATGCAACGAAAGTTGCGGCAAGCGGGTCCAGCCCTGGTCGTCGCGCGGATGCCAGACCGAGGGCAAGCGGAAGTCAAGAGATGCGCCACATCTCAGTCCGCTCCCGGGCCCGGCCTGAGAACTCAATGCAGCCCGTGGTTGCGATCGAGCGAAATCGTGAAAGAGCCGTTCCCCGGCGCTCTCGCCCACGAGGCGGGGGCGACTAGACTGGCGCAGAACAGAGCGGAGAACCCCAATGGCGCCGAAGCTCGGCTACCTGCTCCCCACGCGCGAGGTCATCATGGAGGGCCGCCCCGATGCCGCGCCGTTGCTGGCGCTGGCGGCTCGTGCCGAGGCGGTGGGCTTCGACTCGGTCTGGGTCGGCGACTCCCTCCTTGCCCGGCCGCGCCACGAACCGCTGACCCTGCTGGCCGGTGTGGCCGGCCGTGTGCCGCGGGTGGAACTGGGCACCGCCGTGCTCCTGCCAGCGCTGCGCAATCCGGTCCTATTGGCGCACCAGGTGGCGACGCTGGATCAGGTGAGCGAGGGGCGGCTGATCCTCGGCGTCGGCTTTGCCTCCGACCGGCCGAACATCCGGGCCGAGCATGTCGCGGCGGGCGTGCCGTGGGAGAAGCGGCTGGGGCGGATGATGGAGGGGCTGCGGCTCTGCCAGGCTCTCTGGACCGGCAAGCCCGTGGAGTGGGATGGGCGCTGGCACGTGGAGGGCGGCGTACTGGCGCCGACGCCCCACACGCCCGGTGGTCCGCCACTCTGGATCGGCGGCAACCTGCCGGCCAGCCTGCAACGTGCGGGTCGGTTCTTCGACGGCTGGTTCCCGAATGCGCCGGATCACGCTCAGTACGCGGAACGCTGGGGCCGGATCTGCGACATTGCGCGCGGAGCAGGACGCGATCCGGATCGGATGACGGGGGCGATCTACCTCACTCTCGCGCTCGACGAGAATGCTGCGCACGCAGAAGCACGACTGAATGCGTTCCTGGAAAACTATTACGGTCAGCCGGCGTCGGTGCTGCGTGCACGTCAGGTCTGTTACGCCGGACCGGCGGCGGGTGTCGCGGCGTGGCTCGCCGGGTACGCTGAGGCGGGGGCGCGCCATCTGGTGCTGCGCTTCGCCGGCGAGCACGAGCGACAGATGGAGGCACTGGCAAAGGTGCGTTCGTCGCTCGGATGGTAATGCCGATCACCGATGGATGATCGTCCCGGTCCCGCCCTCGGTGAACAGCTCGAGCAGGCAGGCATGCGGCACGCGGCCGTCAAGGATGACGGCGCCCTTCACGCCCTGCTTCACCGCTTCCACGCAGTTCTCCACCTTCGGGATCATCCCGCCGGTGATCGTCCCGTCGTCAATTCCCTGCTGCACCTGCGCGAGTGTCAGGTCCGGAATAAGGTGCTTCGCATTGTCGAGGACGCCGGGGACGTCGGTCAGCATGATCAGCCGTGTCGCATGCAGCGCACCGGCGACCGCCGCGGCCACCGTGTCGGCGTTGATATTGTAGGTCTGACCCTCATCACCAATGCCGACCGGCGCGATCACCGGGACCAGTCCGCCGCCGGTCAGCGCGTGGATCACCCGCACGTCAATGCCGACCGGCTCACCGACGAAGCCGAGATCCAGCACGCGCTCGATATTGCTGTCCGGATCGCGCTTGACCCGCGTCAGCTTGCGGGCGCGGATCATGCCGCCGTCCTTACCGCAAATGCCCACGGCGAGCGCGCCGGCGCGGGTGATCAGGCTGGCAACCTGTTTGTTGACGGTCCCGGCGAGGACCATTTCTACCACTTCGACCATCGCCTCGTCGGTCACGCGCAGTCCATCGACGAAGGTGGACTGAATCGCCAGCCGCTTCAGCATGGCGTTGATCTGTGGCCCGCCGCCGTGCACCACGACAGGGTTGATGCCGACCTGCTTCAAGAGAGCGATGTCGCCGCCGAATTGCTCGGCAAGAACTTCCTCGCCCATGGCGTGGCCACCATATTTCACCACGATGGTCGCGCCGGCATAGCGGCGCAGGAAGGGCAGCGCCTGCGCCAGGACGCGCGCACGCTCAGCAGCAGCGGCGGCACGATCGGACGCCACAGCGCCCGGGGCGGAATCGTTCATGCCGCGGCGTGTAGGGCGGCCCGGATGAGGGGTCAAGCCACATCGTCAAACGCCGGCTGATGGCGGGACGGCCGCATGCCCTGGCAGCGAGGGAACCGTATCGGAGCGGTACAATTCAGACGAGCCCGGGCCGCCACGTGAAATGCGGCGCGCTCGCGTTGGCGCCCGCCCGACGGGTGGCGCAACGCTTCTGTCACAACCAGATGCAAGAGACAGCAATGCCAGGCTGTTTGGATATCGCCGAACGACTGGCTCAAGGATGCCTACAAAGCCCGAGCAGACAGAACTGTGGGGCGACCGCGCGAGGATCAGTTGCGGGCTTTGGATCCGTTGTGGATCACCGCAGCGCGAATCAGCGTCTTGAATGCCGGCTCGTCGATCCCGTCGCCTTCGTGGAAGTCGATAGCGCGTCTCGTGTTTCCGTCAAGACTGGCATTGAACAGACCTGACGGGTCCTTGAGCGCTGCGCCTTTCGCGAAGGTCAGCTTGACGGTGCTCTTGTACGTCTCGCCGGTGCAGATGATACCGTCATGGTTCCACACCGGAACCCCTCTCCACTTCCACTCCTCGACGACATCCGGATCGGCGGCTTTGATCAGGCTCCGCAGCCGGCCGAGCATCTCGCCCCGCCAGTCGCCGAGCTCCTTGATTCTCTCGTCTATCAGCTCAGAAGCGGGCCTCTGTTCCTGCGCATCACGTATTGCCATGCAGGTTGGTACCCTCTCTTTCCGACGCTTAGTTTTGGCTTACGTTGGAGAGCTTCAGTTGATCCGTGCGAGGACCTGCTCCAGAGCGCCGATGAAGCGCTGCCAGCCGTACGTCGCACCCTGGTAGGCCTGCTCCTGATCCTGCCGGAAGCCCGACTGCTCCATACGCAGGCGGGTGCCCGTGCCGGCCGGCGTCAGTGTCCAGGTGACGACACTCTCCAGACCGTACGCCGCCCACGTGTAAGAAAGCGTCCTGTTTGGATCGACAACCACGACCTCGCAATCGACCGCACCCCAGTCAGCACGAAGTCCGAAACGATGGCCCACGACCGGCTTGAAGTCGTTCTCCATGAGCCATTCCGCGATCAGGTGTGGTTGCGTGAGGGCCCGCCAGATTGTCTCGGGCGGATACGGCACGTCACGCTCGAGTACGACAGAGCGCGTTTCGGCTGACGGTGTGGTCATTGGTCCATCCT
>JASHQG010000217.1 GCA_030037665.1 Acetobacteraceae bacterium | reverse complement strand
CCTATAGACTGGCCCTTATCGGGGTCCGCGGACTCGGGCCGCGCCAGTGCCGATGCTGTACCCAGGTTCTGTCAACAGTTTCTGCTGCTCCCACAGGTAGCGCGGGTCGGACCCATCACCCACGTAAGCCGCATCCACGGCGATAGCACTCGCCGGGTCGTGCTGCCGAAATGGCATGTCGTGTTCCGTGAAGTTCGCCTGGTCGATCGGAGCAAACGAACGTGGTGCCGGCGGTTGCGCCAGGACCGTCGCAGCACCCAGAGCCAAGACTATCATGGGAACGATGGTCAAAATCCTAGCGGCCATGTTGGCATCTCCTGTGAATCCGGTGGAGGGAGTGGACTTCTTCCCTTTGATATGCTGTCCACATTAGCCGTGCGTGCCTCAGGTTCGCTTCGCGCAGGCTTAAAATCGGGTTAACCGTCGCTCTTTGGCGAGGCTTAGCGATGGCTAATGCTGCCAGGAGTCACTTTACCGTACGGCGGAGCAGAGTGGATCTGATGGCGTTGCCAACTTGACCGGTTACGATCAGCTTTTAGCGAGGACATGGGCACATGATGCGGTTACGCCGCCACATTTGCATACGTCTCCTGCTTCCAAATCTTGAATGCCGTGGCACGGGCAGTCCGACGAGACCGCAACACCGCGCTCGGCCACGAGCGGCTCGACAGCCCACAGATCAGGCTGAGGACGTGCTACGACCATACGGGATGGCTGATAAGTTCGGCGGAACACCGACCGTGGTAGGACGGGTCGGGTGGCGCCTTCACACCGCCAGTCACGCCTGCCGACCGGCGGTGTGCGGAGCCGGTAACCCTGGCTGCAACGAAGTCAGAACATGAGCCCTATATGGAGACCAAACACCCACGCATTAGGAATACGCTTAAACGTGAATGCGCCCGGGTTGCCGATATATTGCACGTTCGGATGGATCGTCATCCACGGTGTCAGCTGCAGCGAATATGCGATCTCCACGATGTTCTCACCTAGGGCCAAGTTGGGGTCCAGCACGCCCTCTCCCGCGAGCTCGGCGTCCTGCAGCCGTACCAGGTTGCGGTTGACAAAATCCCGAACGTAGCCGATTCCGATAGAATCGTGCGGCCGGGCGGCGAACAGGCCTTGCGCGATCAGCGCGAGGGTAAAGTAGGGCCCGATTTGTGAGGTTCTCTTATCGTTGACTGTTACATTCGCTGCCACGACTAGTCCGCGGTCGGTTCCCGGCTTAAAGTTCCAAACCATCTGATCGCCCATAATATAGCCGCCGTACCGGCCCGAGTAGGTCAAGTGAGGGGCTGCAATCCCCGGCGCCGAGGAAGTATCGTAATAACCACCTATCTTATAATGGCCAGGCATAGCGGCCGGTCCAAGATGGATCGTTTTGCCGACTTCTGCCGCGAACAGCACGCCGGTTGAACCATCCAGGCTAAATTTCAAGCCGTTCTGATGCAGAGCGTAAGTCGGGTTTACATCGGCGATGGCAGTCTCAGCGTAAATTTCATGGGGCAGATTAACAATGGCCTCGCCGCCCCACCTCGAGTTCGGGTAATCGGTCCATCCGCTATCGTTAGGCAGTGATTGTGGATGAGCGCAGAACGCGACATTCTCAAAGATGCACAGAATTGGCGTTCTAGCGAAGTCGTCACCCATGACGAGGTAGCCACCCTTCAGGACCAAGGTTTTGCCGAACAACTTTTGCTCGTAGCTCAGCGCGGTGATGCGTAAGTTCTCTCCGGAACTGAAAACCTCCTGCACGGCAAGCCTGTTCCCGATGTAGTCGGCTGAGGTGCTGCGGCCCTCCTGTGCATTGAAATTGAGGTGGAAGGTTCCGCCCGTAAGGCCAGCTACCTTACCCATATCCACATCCACTCCCCAGGACCACTGCTGAGCATAGTCGCCGCCAATTCGTTTGCCCCCGGAGAAGTTATAGGCATATTCGCCAATATAAGACCCGTGAATGTTGAAACCGGCTTGGCTCAACTCGGTCCGGAGACCACCCCAGTCGCCCGTCATTGTCGGTTGTGTCAGCCAGTTCTCAAAACCCTGTTCCAATGAGATCGTAGGTGGCGCCTCGCTGGGAACGTCGCTCGCGCTGGTTGGTGCGGGCACGGACTGTGCATTCCCGGCCTGACTGGCACAGAAGGCCGCGCCGAACGCAATGAGCATGAGGCGGCCGACTACATGACGACGACTGTGCTTGTACTTAGTGAAGTCTGTTGCCGACGATTTGGTCGGCAACTGATTGTCGCGGAGGACCTGCAGACAGTGCCAATCGACGAAAGACACACGCCAGCTCGGCGGTCGCGCAGTCCTCCTGGAGGTCACAGCCGGCTGTTGCATCGCCGCACCATTGGCCATTAGCACGCCGGCCGTGACTGACCGCCAGCGTGACTTCATCTGAGTGCGAACCGGTGCGGGAGCAACGAACGATATGGAATATACTATATTCTATGTCGAATAGAATATGGTATATTCCGCACGGGGGTGCGTTTAGGCGAATTGGACGAGGATCTATCCTCGTCGATATCAAATTCGACTTTGACACGGCCCAAATGTATGCGCGGGAATTCCCGGGGCAAAACACCGACATGCGGCGGTGCCGGAACGGCCGTGTATTTAGGCGATCAGGCCAGCTTTAGGACCGGAGGGGC
>JASHQG010000216.1 GCA_030037665.1 Acetobacteraceae bacterium | reverse complement strand
GGCACCCTTCTCGGGAAGCGGTTTAAGAGCGGGCGATGCCACCTTCGCGGCTTGTGGGTCTGACGTGGGGACCGGTCCGCGAGGCTGTTGTCGTGCCACCCCTGAGCCGGGCATCTCGCTGCCCAAGGCTAAGAAACCGTCTGTTTTAGCCGACGGTGAACCACAGGGCGTACCTGAACGGAAAAGCAAAGCGTTGGCGGGCGGTTGCTCGGTGCCACCTAGCCGCCTCCGGCTTCGCCATCGGTTCGCTCTCGACGGCCGTGTTATCCGTGTCGTTCTCAGTCGTTTTGATGTGCCGCGCACCGAACTCCAGGGCGCTCTGCCGGAGGCCGCGAACATATCAGGTAGGGTGACGTCGGCGCGGCATAGAGCCGCGTCCCCGGCGCGGCTATACCCGCGTCCCAGGCAACGCCGGTGGTCACCATGCCCGAACTCCCTGATGTCGAACTGTTCCGCCGTCTGGCTGAACGCCATGGCGTGGGCGAGGTCGTGGCCAAGGTTGAGGTCCTCGACCCCGGCAGCCTGGAGGGTGCAACGCCGGCGGGACTGCAGCGACGACTACAAGCACGAACGCTGCGCAGCGCGCGCCGGCACGGCAAGGTGCTGCTGCTCGAGGCGGCTGACGCAGCAGTTTTGGCCTTTCATTTCGGCACCAACGGGTCGCTGCACTATGGGCCGCGCGGCGATCCCGCACCGCGATTCGCGCGGCTGTGCCTGGATTTCGCGACGGGTGGCCAACTCGCCTATCTGAACCCGCGGCGGATCGGCAAGGCGCATTTCGCGCCAAGTGCCAGCGTGTTCGTCAGAGATGAAAAGCTTGGCCCTGACGTTCTGGAGCCATCATTCGACATTGCCGCGTTCACAGCCGCGCTGGCGGGCCGCAAGCAGGCCATCAAGGTCGTTCTGATGGATCAGGCGCACATGGCCGGGATTGGCAACATTTACGCCGACGAAATCCTCTTTCAGGCCCGGTTGCATCCGGCCACACCGAGCAACTCACTCGACCAAGCCGTGATTTCCCGGCTGTTCGATGCGATGAAATCAGTGCTGCAGACGGCGATCGACTGTGGCGCCGGCGCCGAGGCCTTCATCGACCGTCTGCCCAAGGGCTTTCTTCTGCCGGAGCGCCACGTGGGCGGCCACTGCCCACGTTGTGGCACGCCAATCGAGCAGGAGAAACGCGGGGGCCGGAGCGGATATTTCTGTCCGACGTGTCAGCCGGCGCCCGGCACGCGACCGGGCGAAGATTGACACTCGCCGAAATCGGGCAGACGATCCGACCTGAGGTGGCGGCGACCTTGCGGGGCCCGACGTGTGCCCGCCGCATGGCCAGTCCGTCCCAGCAAGCGTGCCGGCGGGAGAGAGTGCGACGAAGTACGTCAGCGCCACCATCGCTACCGCATTGACTGCACCAGCCAGATGGGCCGCGGCTGCGCATGCGCCGCGCCAGGCCGACAGATCGAGGAACCATACAGTATCGCCGTAGGGAGAAGTTCGAAATGATGCCGCAACGTGTTCAGTACCCTGATTCCATTGAACCTCTGGTGCAGTTCATTGAAGACACACCGCGTGATCAGATCCTGGATCGCACGCTGGAGAAACTGCGGGGCGGGGTGCCGATCAAGACAATGTTGACGGCATCGGCGCTGGCGGTGACGCGTTCGGCCGACCTGCCGCCCGGCCATCACGGCGGGCCGCTGCATCCACTCGCCGGGCTCTATGCCATTTGGAACCTGGTTGATCGGCTCGAGGGCGACGACAAGTTCCTGCCAGTTCTTCAGCACGTCGCGTTGTCCAACAAGCACGTGCACGATCCGGTCACTTCGCCATTCCAGTTGCTGGAATTCGCTCCACTCGATGCGAGCGCGGGCGTCGGCCGGCTGGCTGATCTCGCTGCCGACGGCTCGGGCGAAGTTACCACGAGCGATGGCATCCGGGCCGCCAAGGACGCGTTCCTCAAGGCCTGCGACCGCGGCGAAAGCAACAAGGCCGACCACTTGTTTCAGTGGCTCTGGCAGCACGTGCCGCCGATCGAGGCGTTCGATCTGCTGATGTCCGTTGCCATTCCGAAGAACGCCCTCGACGACCACTATTTCCTGTTCCCCGCCTACACCTGGCGGGCGATGGATAAGTTCCTGGGCTGGGAGCACATGTCAGTGCTGATGCGCCCGGCTGTTCGCTACGTCGCGCGCTTCCCACAGCAGCGCAGCGTGCCTGAAATCGACGCACTGATCGAGGAACATGGCCTTCTTCAGCGCATCCTCCGTCAGCGGACCGGCGATGATGAGACCCAGGCGATCGGCGCGCTTGGTGAAGGCATCCGGAACTGCAACAGCTATTCCGAAATTCCGGTGATGACGGCCAAGGCTCTGGCCGACGGGCTGTCGCTGGAAGGCGCGGGCGAGGCGCTGTCGATCGGTGCCGCCGGCCTGTTCCTGCGCTCGCTCACCGGCAATCCGATGGACGTGCACCTGCACACCAGCGCCAATCTGCGCCGCTGGCTGATCCGGCTTGACGGCCTGAGTGTGAAGAACAAGCTGGGCATCCTGCTGCTGTGGCATACCGGGCCTGAGGTGAAGTCGACGCAGTACCGCATGGAGTCGGCGCCACAGCCTGATTCGGAGGCTGTCGCGAAGCTGCCGCACCGCTCGCAGGAAGAGCTGCTGGAGGCGATCACCCAGAGCATCCTCACGCAGCCACCAACGGACTGGTCCACTGTGACCAACCTCGGCCGTATGCGCGCCGTGCCGGAGGTGAAGATCACGGTGAACCTCGCGCAGCAATACGTGGACCTGCGCTATGATCCGGAGGTGCTGATCAAGCGCCTGGCCGACATCGTCTGCCACGACAGCTTCACCGAGATGCACGCCTTCAAGCACCATCAGGCGGTCGTCGAGGAGTTCCGCAACACCCGCGAGCCATGGCGCTGGATGCATCTGGTATGTGGCTGTCAGGCGGCGGCGATCTCCTTCGGCAAGAACATGGAAATATTCGAGGAAGTGCTGGACCTGCTGCACGCAGCGTAACAAGCGGCGACACGTTTATTATTTTATGGCCGGGCCATATCCGCGGGCTTGACGCGAGGATTGGCCCGGCCTGCTATCCTTCCGGTCCGGCGAGTCATTCAAGTCGTGGTGGCGTAACTGCTGCGCCGGGGCGAGGCGCACCACCCCGTCAGCGGATTGCCGTGGGCATTTATCGCTCCGAGTTCCGCTTTGGGCGTCGGTCATGCGGAGGTCTGCCAGAGAGCCGAGCAAGTAACACTCCGCGGTGCAGCGACGACCAGCAGCGTGCTGCGGCCCGGTGCAGGTACGCCGTGTCCGCTGTCGGCCGAAATGGAAAAACCTGCCTCGTCTGCCGTGCGGATCACATGGCATCGGGCGCGCGGTCGTGACCGCATGACTGTGTTGAGTGATAAGATCGGGCGAACGGTGATCAGTGACCGCGTCGCGCAATAAAGTTGAGCGTCGCGTCCGCGGCCGCATCGGCGTGCGTGGCTGCCACGTGATACGAATCACCGGGC
>JASHQG010000028.1 GCA_030037665.1 Acetobacteraceae bacterium | reverse complement strand
CAGCATCGACTTTACGCGGTCATATTGCTGCAAATCCACCGGCAAATCCTCCGCGATTATGCAGCCAATCGAGGCGGTTGGTTACACAAATCCCCCACTGCGGCTGCGTCTCTTGCGCACGCCGCGGCCAGACTGCAGATTTCCGTCACCAACGGGCTTCCTGCTGGTGGCAATGATGCTTTCGCAGGAGTCATCAGCCTTGCGGGCGTTTGACACCGGCGGACTCCATCACCCACGCCACCGTTGTTACAGTCGGCCGGTGATCTGGCAAGCCGCCGGCTCAGAACTTCAATGTCGATGACATCTCCTTTATGCCGGCGCAGCGGCGGGCGGCCTCGCCCGCAGGTCGGACAACTCGCACCGGCCACGCCACCGGACGATACGCGCTTCCGGGAACATCTGGCGCAGCATCTGCCGCGCCTGATCCGCAACCGCGGGTTCGTCGAAAAATTCGATCATCAGCCGAGGATCAGGGACCCGGCTCAGCAGATCACCCAGGGTTTCGAAATGGCCGTCCGCCTGCAGGTCGATTCCGCCCACTCCCTGGCTGATAATCAGGCCACGAACGTGGAGCCGATCGCGCAGGACCTGAAGAACCTGCTGCAGTTGCTGCCTTCGATGGCTATGACTGCTCTCATGCAAGGAGACCCGCACGAAGGTTACCGTGGCTTCTTCCTTCTCGTTAGACATAACCTTAATCCCTGTCAGTTTCGACCTGTTGTTGTTCCAGCATCGCCCGCCGGTTACCGCATTTCAGCCCAGATCACGAACACGACCAGCAGTGTTACGAGTACATCACTTGTGTAGACATTCACCGCGCCCAAATGCATGCGACGCAGTATCTGGGCCCGACGTTCGACATCGGCCAGCGCGCGCTGCCGTGCCAGACGGTCCACGATGGGGATTTCCGTCTGGGAACACCGCAATGCCTGCTTGAAGTGCATCGGCAGATCGTCGACCACCTCCGCGGTCACGCGCAGGCGGAGGGCGGCCTGAAAGATCACCCGTACCGGATTGACGACGACAACAATCTCCTCTCCATTCTCGCGCATTGCGATAGCGACCCGGAGCAGGAGTCATCAGCCTGATGATGTCAGGCGGGAGCCGAGACGGACCCCATCGTCGTTGTTGTTATCAGAGCACACCACACGATATCCGGCAAGACGAATCCGGTGTGATCCGGCGGCACATTGGAATCCATCTCGGACTTGTGAGATGCTATCAGGCGAAACGGCACTCATGCAGTCATGCGTCCCGCAAACAAGCTGCGACAACCGACCGTATTGCTCACGCCGATGCGCCCCGACTAAACTCCCGCCGGGGATGGAGTCCCTCGTCAATCGCCGTCGTGGCTGATGACTCCTGCGCGGCGATGTTTGCCACGTCGTGTGGGACACTATTATGAATCATCGCATCGGCGACCGGCGTTTCCTGTTTGCCTGGCAAGCGATTCGCACCGCCAGCCAACCCGGTCCCGAAGCAACGACGTGGCGTGTTGCCGGCGTACGCTGGTCCCGTCATCGGTGCACTCATGCGAACCCGGATCATACCTTTACGGTCGAAGTACATCGGCTGAACCAGGAAGAGGCGCACAATCGATGGAGCGTTATGGTGGTCACGGAGCACTGGTGGGATGAGCGTCACAACCCGCTCAGGACCCATGTTTGGGCGACCTATCTGTTCGGCTCCAAAGAGCGCATCGCCGAGTGGTTCGCGACTCAAGCCCGGTCGATTGAGAAGAGCCAAGCGACGGCCGGATGACGGAGGAGCACAGTCGCCCCCGCCCCTTCTCCGCACGGCGCCGTGCCCTCCCCTACGCGGCTATTCAGGCACGTGCCGCGCACGGTGCGATTCAGGTGCACTGCCACATGGTTTGACTGGCTGTGGCGGCGGTCTAGAGCGCGGTGACGGATCACCGGTTGACCCCTGCCCTGCACGATCATCACCGGCAAATGCGCGCGCGTAGAGGGCCAACGCACTCTCGAACTGGCGCTCGGGCAAGTGACCCAGGATGTGATGCCACAAACGGCGCCAGATACCTGCTCGCCTGAGTTGGCGGGCGAAGATGCTGTTGACTCGGGCCGAGATCCAGTAATCGCGTTGCCAATCGTCAAAGGCCGCCGACAATCGCGACGCGTCCTGCTGCGCTAGCAGACGGCAGTCGCCATCCGCCCCACTTGCCGCCGTGATCAAACCACCAGGGTAGATGATGAATCCGATCGCACTGTTCTTCTGACGAAGGCGGCCATCTTCGATGAAAAACTCGTGCGGACGCGCATGCAGCGCATCGGCGACCGCCGCTATGTCGGGTAATGCCATGACAAACCTCCCCGGGGCTGTCACAGTCAACGCAGGAAACCGCGTGACGGACACCCCGCTTCCCCTGAGAAGCGCCGCTTCCTCAGTCGCACCCACCATATTGCGCAGGAGTCATCAGCCCGAAGGCGGTCAAAGGGGGGACTCCATCCCACCACAAGAATTCTACTGGCAGCGGTTGATGGTCGTCAACTTGTATGTGCCAGACTTGTATGTGCCGGACTGTGCAGCTACGCGTGCTGGACTCCATCGCTTAGCGCCGCGGACGCCGCGCCGTCCGAGGTGAGATCAGCATAACCACCGTCGGGCCACGCAGGACACGTTCGGCGCGTCCGTACGGTGGGCCAAATGGCCCAGGGCCGCTCGCGGCGGTCAGCATGACCACTGTCGTCGCGGCCAGGCGGCAACGCTGCGCAACCGTCCGCTATCGTGCTCCGTGACGTGCTCGTGCGTTGCCGCGTTGTTGACTGAGAACGGGTGCGACCCTAATTTTGTGACATTCGGGGATGGGGTTCCCCGGGCGTGCCAGCAATGGCTGATGACTCCTACCAGTTGTGCAGACGTTTCGTGTGGCTTGGTAGGGAGTCGAATCATGTTGGGTTCTGCCTTTCGTCCTCTCACATGGTTCCCTGCGCTGATCTGTCGCTTTGCCGAACGGTCTGTCAACGCGCTCGGCTGCATCAAGCGGCCCTACGCCCTACCCGCTTACCACGAGACAGCCCGCTGTTCACGGCCCTCTGACCACCACCGCAGATCGCTGTTGATCACCGGTGTCGTCCGACCCGTGACGACGCATTGTTCACACTGCGAAAGTTACCGGCGCCGTGGCTCGTATTGTCTGCAATCGATCCGTCTGCTCCACGGGCTCTGCGACATGCGTGGCGAATGCGTGCGCGCAGTCTATGGGCCCGACCGCCCGAGGGTTGCGACGACGCTCATTGCCCGGCGCCGTACGCACACGCGCAGTCTGGCCCATGCCGCACTAACCGGAGCACCCAGCCTGATTTTTCACAGAAAGGACCAGGCACTTTCACCTGTTGTGCAGGACTCGGCATGATGAAAGCGGAACCCATCATATACCACTATCGCTATTGCGATCGGTGCCGCTGTGAGTGGCCAGCGAAGCACACCAATTGCCCGAATTGCGTGCTTTGGCTGGGCGATCGGCCGCTGGAACGACTTGAGTGGCAGCTGACACCGGCGCCACGCCGGGTGCTTCAACAGGGTCTCTACGAGGTGATTGCCGCATCGGCGCTGGTGCTGAGGGTCCTGGGGCCGCGTCCCGATCCCAGTCAGCTCACGCAAGCGGGTGCGCTGCTCACAGAGTTGCTGAACCACGGGGCTGCGGGCCGCGTTCTTCCGGTGCACCCGCATGGCTGGCTCACGTGGCACGCCGACGATGCACGCCGTGCTTTTCTCGACGCGCTCAAGTGCCGAGATGCGCTGATCGAGCGACTCCGCGACATCGAGCTTTGTTTCACCCCAGGAAGCAGGCTGCGATGGGGTCTGATTGGCGATCTGTTCCTGCTGCCGTGTTCGGAAAGGGCAAGGGTGCCCTGCCTGACTGCGAGCACGGCTGCTGCCATCTTCGGGTTTGAGCCGGGTAATGCGCTTCTGGTCAGCGCTGCAATGTATCAGCGAAATCGGCAGTGGGAACATTTTGTTGGTGTTCCGGCGAGGCGCCGGAACGACAGTGATTGGATTGCTTATGCCCCACTTGGGCACAAGGAGCCATCAGCCCTCGACCATATCCGAGTCACAGATCGATCGACCTTCGCCGACCGCACGACCGAGCTTTCGTGCCTTGACG
>JASHQG010000215.1 GCA_030037665.1 Acetobacteraceae bacterium | reverse complement strand
GCCTATGAGCGCCTGACGGGGCGCGCGCATTTCGCCGTTGATCCGCTGGCGCCAGCGCAGCACGATGTTGTCGATCTGGACAAGGCACCGCGCGACGCGCGCGGCCTCGTGCATTTCGCGGCTGACTGCATGATCCTGAAACCGGTTGATCTCGGGCGAGGCAACCGGCGGATGTTCTATGACTACGGCAACCGCGGGCATAAGCGCGCGCTGCAGTTCTTTAACGACGCGTTGCACGACAACGATCCGCTGACGCTCACCCACGCCGGCAATGGCTTTTTCATGCGGCGCGGCTATAGCGTGGTCTGGGTGGCGTGGGAGGGCGACATGCTGCCTGGCAACGGTCGGATGGTGTTGGATGTGCCGGTCGCGTCACAGCCGGACGGTTCGCCCATCACCGGCACGGTGCGCGTCGAGTACATCGCCGATGTTTCCGGCATCACCTGCTTTCCACTCAGCGGCCGGATCGCTGCGCACAGCTGTCCCACGGTATCGCGCGACACCACGCAGGCGACCCTGACCCGGCGGCGTTACCCGTACGACACGCCCGAGGCCATTCCGCCCGATCAATGGCAATTCGCCTGCATTGAATCCGGATCGGGCGGTGAGACGGCGACACCGGAACAGGCGGTCGTGCCGTCGGAGCGGCATATCTATCTGCCAACAGGATTCCAGCCAGGCTGGATTTATGAACTGCTCTACACCGCGCGTGATCCGAAGGTGATGGGCCTCGGTCACGTGGTCGTGCGCGAAGCCGTCAGCTTTCTGAAGTACGATCTCTCCGACGCCAATCCGCTGCGTGGTGTGGAAAAAGCCTATGCGTGGGGCCGCTCGCAGACGGGTCGCTGCCTGCGTGATTTCGTCTATCGCGGCTTCAATGCCGACGCCCAAGGGCGCCGCGTGTTCGACGGCGTGCTGCCGCACGTCGCCGGCGCCGGGCGCAAATGGCTGAACCATCGGTTTGCCAGCCCGATCGTCTCCGGCGGCCAGCAGTACGAGGACCATTTCAACGTCGCCGACTCCTTCCCGTTCTCCTATGCAAAATCGCGCGATCATCTGACCGGACGGGAAGACGCAATCCTGAAGCGTCCGGCGACAGATCCGCTGGTAATCCACACGCAGACCTCGACCGAATACTGGGTGCGTCGTGGCTCCTTGGTGCACACCGACACGCAAGGCAACGACCTGAAGCAGCCGGAGGGCGTGCGGGTGTATCTTTGGTCCAGTTCGCAGCATTTCGCTGACCCGCACTCGAAGCCTCCGGCGAAGGGCATCGGGCAGAACTATTCAAACATCGTGGCCACATCGATGCTGTTCCGTGCGATGCTGGACGCGATGGATCGCTGGGCGACGGACGGAACGCCGCCCCCGGCGTCGCGCATCCCCACGCGCGCCGACGGCACGCTTGTGGACGTTGCCGAATGGCGCAGCCGCTTCCCGGCGATTCCAGGCGTTGCCACGCCGCGCGCGCCGAATCCGCTGCCGCTGCTGGATTTCGGTCCGGAAGCAGGCCAGGGGATTCTGCGCGAGCCACCGCGCATCTTGCCTGGTGGGAATTCACCGGATGCGCCGGGCAAAAGCTACACCGTGCTGGTGCCGGCAGTGGACCGTGACGGCAACGACATTCCGGGCGTGCGCCCGCCCATGGTGGCCGCGCCGTTGGGCACTTACACTGGATGGAACCTGCGTGGCCGGGGTTACGGTCACGGCATGCAGCTGCGGTTCGAGGGAAGCTACATTCCGTTCGCCGAGACTCAGTCGGAACGTGCGGCGACTGGCGATCCGCGGCCGGCGATTCTGGAGCGCTATCCGGACAAGGCGGGCTATGTCGCGGCGATCACCGCGGCAGCGCGTGAATTGGTGGCGCTGGGGTTGATGCTTGAGGAAGACGTCGAGCGCTGTGCTGCGGCGGCGGTCGACTGGGGTCGGCCGCGCCACGTTGTGACGCTGGTGTGAACGCTGTGCGCATCCAGATGCAGGCGGTCACAGCATCCGTCCCAACCGCGCGGGTGCGGCCAATCGCAGAACCGGCCAACGGCGGAGCGGTCGCGACGAGCGCGTGGAACCCCGTCGTGACCTCGATGTCCGCGTCGCGGTTTTTGTGATCGAGTCGAGCGCGACGGCACGGCGTGCGGATCGTTGTACTCTTTCACACTACGATGGCGTGTGCTGCGCAAAGAATTCCATCACCCGCGTGCGCGCGGCATCCAGCGCGGCTCCGGTCTTCCACTGCTGCACGAACTCGCAGTTCGGCAACAGCTTGGAAAGTTCTTCGGAAATCGGGTAGGGATGCGCCTCATCGTTGCCCGCCAGCACCATGCACGGTGTCTGTACCGTGCGAACGAACGCGCGGTCCGCGCAGTAAACAAAGCCGCTGCCGTAAAGATTGTTGGAGAATGCATCCAGCACTGCCGGCGTTGCTTCGGGGTGATCTTTCAGCGACTCGGCCCATTCGTTGAAGCGGGGCGAGCGCTCGGTCGCCGGCGCGCCGACGCGGCCGATCGGCTGCGCCAGCACTGCCGACGCCACGCGGTTCGGTTGCGTCTTGAGCAGATTGAGAATGAAGGAACCGCCAATGCACTGGCCGTACAAATGGCATTGCTGGATGCCAAGGCGATCCAACACGGCGATATGGTCGGCGGTGTAGCTGGCCCAGCCGTCGCTCGCCGTGATCGGCGCGTAGGACCGGCCGCCTGCGTTCCGCTGATCCATGGCAATGACACGGTATTTCGTGGCGAACTCGGTGGTGACGTTCATCGGCGCCATCGGCCGGCTCCAGACGGCAATGGTCGATGCCAGACCCGCGGGCGCGAAGGTCAGGATCGGGAACCCGCTGCCGAATTCCTCGTAGTAAATGTGCGCGTCGTTATGTTCGATGCTTGGCATGGTGGCGTCCTTCTAGAGCTTTGCAGCGCCCGCACGGGCGCAGTCTTCGTCCTGCTGCGCGGTTCCGCCGCCGACGCCGCAGGCGCCTACGACGGTTCCATCGCGTAGGATCGGCACCGCGCCCTGACCCATGATCATGTGGCCGCCCTCTGCCGCGGCGATGCCGGCTGGCGTGGGATGATGCGCGCGTTCGGCCAACTCGCCGCTGGCCCGGCCGAACGCCGCGGATGCGATCGCCTTGCCCTGGCTGCCGTACACACTCGCCCAGATTGCGTCGTTCATCCGCTGGAACGCCACAAGCCGGCCACCGGCATCACATACCGCGACGCTGATGCGAATCGTCAGATCCTTTGCCTTCGCGATCGCACCATCGGCGATGCGATTCGCCTCTTCTAGCGTCAATGCCATTGTCGCATCCTTAATTCCGGTGGTTCGCCCAGTAGTGCGGATTGCGCAGCACGCGGCCGGGAAGAGCGCCGCTGTGCTTGCCGTTCTCCATCAATACCTGACCGTTCACGACGGTCATGCGGATGCCTTCAGCCGGCTCCTTGATGCGCATCGCACCGGTGGGGAAATCGTGCACGACCTCATGCGGCAACGGACGGACGGTATCTGGATCGAACACGACGATGTCCGCCACCTTGCCCGGCTGCAGCAGGCCGCGGTCGTGCAGGCCGAATACTGATGCGGATTCGAAGGTCAGCCGCCGCACGGCGTTCTCCAGCGACATGATCTTTTTCTCACGCACCCATTCGGCGAGCAGGCGTGTGCTGAAACCGAAGCCGCTCTGGAATTGGACGTGTGCGCCTCCGTCGGACAGGCCGATGATGGCGTGTGGATAGTTGAGAATCTGCGCAACCGCTTCGTCGTCAACGTTGTTCTCGCCATGCAGGAATGCGGTGTCGAGGTCTTCCTCCACCACCAGGTCGAGGAATGCGTCGATGATCCCCTTGCCCTGCAATTTTGCAATCTCGCCCACGGTCTTGCCTTCGAACGCCTTGTTCTTAGGCAGCGCCGCGTGCTGCACGGTCATATAGTCCCACCAGGTGCGGCAGATGCCCGGCGGCATCTTGTCCACTTTGAATTCCACCGCCTCATCATGCAGCTTTTTGCGTACGTCAGGATCGCGGTACGCGCGCAGTTTCTCTTCATGCGTCGCCAGCAGGATTGGATGCCACGTCGGCAGACCCCGGAAGGTCTGGGTGTTCCGCATGGTAAAGAAGTCAGTGATGCGGTTTGGGGTGCAGGTCGGATAAGCGCGAATGCCCTTGGCGAATGATTCATCGACCTTCGCCATCTGCTCCTTCCACTCATTAGGCCGACGCATCGACTGGTTCAAGTTGTTGTAAACGACCGGCCGGCCCGTCGCTTCCGCCAGGCGGCTCATCAGCCCGTTCTTCATCTCCGCACCGTTGCCGCCGCCGCTCTGTATGATGCCAGTGCCGAGATCGCGCAGCACGTCGCAGAGCGCGAACAGTTCCTTCTCCTCGGCCCAGAGCGCAGGTACGTGCACGCCTTGTGGGTCGTAGTGGCCTTGGTTGCGTGACACCGACAGGCCGAGCGCGCCGGCCTTCATACCCTCGCGCACCACATCCTGCATCGCCTTGATCTCGGCATCAGTCGCGGCGCGCTTCTGGCATTCGTCACCCATCACGTAATAACGGACCGCACTGTGGCCGATCAGGTTGCCGACATTCACACCGAGGTTGCGGTCAAGCTGCTCAATGTACTGCGGCACCGTCTGCCAGGTGAACTCAACGGTGCGGAGCACGTCCATCGGAATGGCTTCGACATAGGAGAGAAATTCCGCCAGTCGCTCTGACCGACCTGGCTGGACCGGCGCCAGCGACAGCGAGCAATTGCCGAAGATAACCGTCGTCGCGCCATGGTCGCACGAATAGGAACAGAGCGGATCCCATGTGACTTGCGCGTCATAATGGCAGTGGTTGTCGATGAAACCCGGCGCGATGACCGCGCCGTCGGCATCGACGCTGCGCGCTGCGGCACCGCTCAGCTTGCCAATTTCCGCGATATAACCGTCCCTCACGCCCACGTCGCCACGATAGGATGGCATGCCGGAACCATCGACGATGCGGCCGTTGCGGATCAACAGATCGTACGCCATCGCTTTCCTCCTCCCGTGCGGTCATCATATGTTTGGAAGGAAGCGTAGCGCGGGGGTCGGGTGGCGCATACCCCCCGTGGTCAATGCGCGGACGGCAGGGACGAAGCGGTCTGCCGCCTGCTCTGACTTTCCGCGTCGCACGCGGGGATTTCTCGTTGCGCGTCGCGTAATGGCAGCGGATGGGAGTCAGTATCCGGCCCGCAAGTAAAGCCCTTTGGCCCGCTGCCGGTAAACCAACAGGTTCCGGCGGAACTTCACCACGGCCTCGCCGTGCTGGTTTCGCGCCGTTGTCGCCACGGTGACAATTCCCTCCTCCGGCCGGGACCTCGATTCCCGGGTCGACAGCACCGCGGACTCCGCCTCGATCGTGTCACCGGCGAACACCGGCGCCGGCAGTTCCACATCGACCCAGCCGAGATTGGCCGACACCCGTCCGAAATGCCGCGTCGTCAGCGCCGTGGTGGCGCCGATCAGGAACGCCTCCGGCACGGCAAGCCGGCCATCCTTCTCCACCGGCCTGATCTCCAGCGATCGCCAGGCATGTGCGACGACCTCCTCCGGAAAGAAGCGGCGCCGCGGCCTATGGACAAAGCTTTCCCCCGCAGCGCAATCCTCGAAGAAGAGGCCGCATTGTTCCACCAGCGCGCCATCATTTGTTGCATGGTAGGCGGCGAATCGCTGGTCCTCCGGCGGCGCTCCGGCTGACGCATCGCGCCGCGGAATCGCCATCCGGCACGTGATGCGCGCGACCTCCGCCCCGTCTGCCGTGTGCCCGGTCAGCCGTACAGTGATCGCTCCGGCGGGGGCGTTGCATTCCAGTACTTCCGAGGCCGCATACAGCGTGTCGCCGCCGAATACCGGACCGTTCAGCACGATCTCCGGAAACCCGAGGATCGCCGTGCGCCGCGCATAGGTCTTGCTTGCCATGCCCATCACGCGTTGCAGTGTCAGGGTGCTGACCATCAGCGGCTTCTGCCACGCGGTGCCGGCAGCGTAGTGTGCGTCGAAATGCAGCATTGCCCCGTTCAGGGTATCCAGCGCTTCATCGACATTGTCCTGTTGCGACAGCGTCACGCCAGGCCGATGCCGGAAGCGCTGACCCGGCGCGAAATCCTCGAATTCCAGGCCGTGGCGTTCCTGGTACCGCTGTGCACCGATCTGACGGTAGAAGCTGAACATCTGGTCCCCCGAGTGGCGTCGCGACATACTGCGGATCACAGCCCTGGAGCGACAAGACGTGAGCGACAGCCAGATCCTGGACACGATCGATGCCTTCCTGGCGCGCGACGTGGTACCGTACGCGCGAGCGCTTGAGCACGACGACATCTACCCCGAGGCGATCGTTGCCCGCATGCGCGAGCTCGGCTTGTTCGGCGCCACCATCGGCACAGCGTACGGCGGCCTGGGCCTGCCTTGTGCCACGTACGCCGCGATTGTTGAGCGCATCGCCCGCGTGTGGATGTCACTGACGGGCATCTTCAATTCTCACCTGATTATGTCGGCGATCGTCGAACGCAATGGCACCGAATCGCAGAAACGCGCATTCCTGCCGAAGTTTGCCTCCGGCGAATTGCGCGGCGGGCTCGCGCTCACCGAACCGGACTGTGGCACCGACCTTCAGGCTATTCGTGTCACCGCGCGTCGTGACGGCGACGATTACCTGGTGAACGGCACGAAGACCTGGATCAGTAATGGCATTTACGGCTCATGCTTTGCTCTCCTGGTGAAAACCGATCTCCACGCCGAGCCGCGCCATCGCGGCATGAGCATGCTGCTTGCCGAGAAGGCGCCGGGCTTCACCGTCGGCCGCAGGCTCGAAAAGCTCGGCTACAAGGGCATCGACAGCGCGGAGCTTGTCTTCGACAACTACCGTGTACCAGCGGATCGTCTGATCGGCGGCGTGGAAGGTCGAGGCCTGCAGCACGCATTGTCGGGATTGGAACTCGGCCGCATCAATGTCGCGGCCCGCGGTGTGGGCATCGCACAGGCGGCATTGGATGAATCTGTGCGCTACGCGCAGGTACGCAGAACCTTCGGCGTGCCGATCGCACAGCACCAGGCGATCCAGTTGAAGCTGGCCGACATGGCGACACGTACCGAAGCATCGCGGCTACTGGTGAGACGAGCTGCCGAACTCTACGACACCGGTCAGCGATGCGACATGGAGGCCGGCATGGCGAAACTCTTCGCTACCGAAACCGCGCTGGAGAACGCCACCGAAGCTATGCGCGTACACGGCGGCTACGGCTATTCAAAGGAGTTCCCGGTGGAGCGCCTGTATCGAGACGCACCACTGTTGGTGATCGGCGAAGGCACCAACGAATTGCAGCGCATCATCATCGCACGTCAGCTGGTACAGCGGAATCCCGTCTGATGCTGGAAGGTTTTCGCATCCTGGCAGTGGAGCAATACGGCGCCGGTCCTTTCGGGTCCATGCAGTTGGCCGATATGGGCGCCGAGGTGATCAAGATCGAGAACCCGCGCGAGGGGGGCGACGTATCGCGTGGCATCGGGCCCTATTTTCTGGGCGAGGGCGACAGTCATTTCTTTCAGTCATTCAACCGGAACAAACGCTCGATCACACTCGACCTTCGCGCGCCGGGTGCGCAGGCGGTCTGGCACGACCTGGCCAAAACCGCTGACGGCGTGCTGGATAACCTGCGCGGCGATCAGCCGGAGCGGCTCGGGGTAACCTATGACGCATTGAAGCGTGCCAATCCGCGGATCGTCTGTGCGCATCTGTCGGCGTATGGCCGCACCGGCAGCCGCGCCGCGTGGCCGGGTTATGACTATTTGATGCAGGCGGAGGCCGGCTATCTCTCACTGACCGGCGAGCCGGATACGCCGCCGGCGCGCTTTGGCCTCTCCATGATCGACCTGATGGCCGGCGTGTACGCTGCGACAACGCTTTTGGGCGGCATGTTGTCGGCGCGCCAGACCGGCGTCGGCCGCGATGTCGATGTCAGCCTGTTCGACACGGCGATTTCCAATCTCGCCTACCTGGCGACCTGGTTCCTGAACGAGGGTCACGTACAGGGGCGCGAACCGCGTGGTGCGCATCCTTCGCTGACGCCCAGTCAGCTCTATCGCACCAAGGACGGTTGGATCTTCATCATGTGCAACAAACAGAAGTTCTGGCCAGCGCTCTGCGAGAAGATCGGCCGACCCGAATGGGGAAATGATCCGCGTTTCGCCACCTTTCCAATGCGCCTGAAGAACCGCGCCGACGTCACGCGGCTGCTCGATGAAGCGCTGGAGGCACGCACCACAGACGAATGGCTGGCGCATTTTGCCGGCGCGGTACCAGCGGCACCGGTGCATAACCTGCAGAGTGCGCTGAGCTCGGATTTCGTGCGGGGCGAAGATCGCGTCTGGCGCTACGAGCATCCGCAGCGGCCGGATTTCCGCATGGTGCCGCCGGCGTTCCGGCTGCCGGGCGATCGGGCGCCGCGCGCGGCCGCTCCGGTATGCGGGGCCGATACGAACGACGTGCTGCGCGGAATCGGCTACAGCGAGGAACAGATCGCCAGGCTGCGGCAGACCGGCGTGGTGTAGCGGCCGCCGAGGCGGCATTGGCGCTGCACTGCGTCGACCACACAAAGAACGCATGTGGCGCGTCGGATGCCGGGCGTTCCTCCAGCTCGCGTATCAGCAACGCCAGTTCATTATCGTGCAGCGCCAGACCAAACGCGTCCACCAGCGTTGTTCGGTAATCCTCGGCGTCACGCATCTCCCGTCCCTCGTTTCGCCCATCCAGGTGACGCGCGGCAAAGTAACTGTTGAACAGGGTCAGGCGGCAGGTCTCGACGGGGCGAGCGCAATCAGGTTCTCCACCAACACGCTGCCCGGACCTGTGGACGTGGACCAGTTGGCCACTTCGCAGTCGACTTCAAACCGCCGCTGAGCGGGAAGCGGCAGGTCTTTGCCCACTCCTGCGCGAGCCTCGCCGGTGACAGCCGCTCATCGCGCAGATGCGTCAGTCGGTCACGCTCATTCGGGGTCTCACCTACTCCCGCGGCGGCAGCGCAAGCGGCGTGAGGTTGCCGAATCCGACGCGGGCCGCGTATGGCCCCTCCGGCAGATCGACCCGAGCAGCATGTGTCTTCGCAGTGTGATGGCGGCGGCGTCCATCCCGCGTACCACCCGCGCCATCAGGCCCGTGACCTCGAAGCCAATGCGAACAGCGCCTCGCGCAGCAGGGAGTTGTGGTCAAAACATTAGCCCCCACCTTGCCTGGACCATCTTCCGTTGCAGCGTACTGGCATCGACCGACGCGCCGCGCCGCATGAACAGGTCAGTGTCCTCGAACGGTATCGTTGCGGTGTGCGCCGCGCCGATGGCTCGCAGCACCTCAAGCGTCGGTTCGCGCCGGCCCGCGTGGCCGACGCGGGCAAAGCAGCTGTCGAGGTCGAAGTCCCGACCTGACATCCCGGTCTCCTCATGCAGAAATGGGCGACCCGCCGGCAGATTTCGTCCATACTGGCGACTCGCGGGTCGAGCACGGAGGTGCCTGCGCATGAAACAGCCCACCCGCTACCACGACCTGTCTGATCCGCAAGCCCGTCCGCGCTACACCGGTATTGCGAGCTTTTTCCGCGCGGCGCACACGGAACGTCTGGACGAAGTTGATATCGGCGTGATCGGCGTGCCTTACGACGGTGGCGTGACCAACCGCCCCGGCGCCCGCCATGGTCCACGTGCGGTGCGCGAGCAATCCGCGCTGCTGCGGCGGATCAGCGCGGCTACCGGGGTCGCGCCCTTCGCCACCGCCCGGGTGCGCGACCTTGGGGACTGCTGGCTCGAGCGCCCATTCGCGCTCGAAGGTGCGCTCGACGAAATCGCTGCCTTCTACCGCGGCGTGGTCGGCGCCGGCGTGGTGCCGTTGTCGGTCGGCGGTGACCACTCGATCAGCCTTCCGATCTTACGTGCGCTCGGCGCGTCGCGGCCGGTCGGCATGGTCCATATCGACGCCCACTGCGACACCGGCGACGATTACATGGGGTCACGGTTCCATCACGGCGCGCCGTTCCGCCGCGCGGTCGACGAAGGGTTGTTGGACCCCACCCGTGTCATTCAGATCGGCATCCGCGGAACGGTGAACGATCCGGATATGTGGGGTTTCAGCACCCGATCGGGTATGCGCGTCCTCGGCATGGACGAGTTCGCCGACAACGGGTGGCACTTCGCCGCGGAGGAGGCACGCCGGGTGGCTGGATCCGGCCCAACATACCTGACGTTCGACATCGATAGCCTGGACCCATCGCAGGCGCCCGGCACCGGAACACCAGAGGCCGGTGGCATCACGGCGCTCGAGGCGCTGCGGCTGTTGCGGGCGCTGCGCGGCCTGGACTTCGTCGGGGCCGACCTGGTCGAGGTCTCGCCCCCCTTCGATGTGGGTGGCCTGACCGCCTTCAACGGTGCCTCGATCCTGTTTGAGCTGCTCTGCCTGCTTGTCGAATCGTGGCAGATCCGACACGGCGCCACGCGATCCGTTAAATCGTAATTGCTGCTGCGGTGTCGTGGTAGCGTACCGTCTGCATACTGACAGAACGCAGAATGCAGGTGTGCTCAGCGACGGGACCTTCGCGCGCGAATAGCACGCGTCAGCGACGACTCCCGGCGATTCGGATCAGTCCGGCAACCCCTTGCCCGGCGCCAGTTCAAGCCACATCGTGTTCAGCGCGGCGAACGCCGCGGCGAAGCTCAGTCCTAGCACCCAGCTGAAATATCACATGCGGCGACCTCTTCAGTATGTCATGTGCGGATCGGCCTCGATATCCTGCGCCGTGACCGGGCCGCGCAGCACCCGGTAGACCCATGCGGTGTCGGCCAGCACAATCGGCAGCAGAATCACTGTGGCAACGGTCATCACCAGCAGCCTCATCGCCGACGAAGATGCATCCCACACGATCAGGCTCGAGTTAGGATCAATCGACGACGGCAGCAGGAACGGGAACAGGCTGATACCCGCGGTGGCAATCACCGAGGCAACCGAGAGGCCGCTGGAGACGAACGCCAGGGCGCGGAAACGACCCAGCGACGAAAGCAAGGCAGTCAGCAGCGCGCAGACGATGGCGAGCGCCGGTGCCGCCATAGCGACGGGCATGGCTCGGAAGTTGGACATCAGCGCACCAGCCTGGCGGACAACCTGCTTGGCGAGCGGATTGGACGGCGCATCGACACCGGCGAACGATTGCGCCACGTAGCCATCAAGCCGCGCCACCCAGAAACCACCGATAACGAACAACACCGCGAGCACGATGCCGCGTCTCGTCGCGGCACGTCGAGCGCGTGCCGGGACGACGTCCTTGGTCTCGCACGCGAGCCACGTCGCGTCGTGCATCGTCAGCATCGCGACGCTGACAAGGCCGCATAGCAGCGCGAAAGGATTGAACAAGCCAAACAGGTTGTCAGTGAAGGTCATCCGCAGCGAATCGTCAAAACGAATTGGCATGCCTTGCAGCACGTTGCCAAAGGCGACGCGGAACACCAGCGCCGGCACCAGGCCGCTAACGAGCAGCGCGGCGTCCCATACATTGCGCCAGCGTGTGCCTTCCAGCTTGCTGCGGTATTTCAAGCCAACGTGGCGCAGGATCAGCGCGCACAGCAACACGGGCACCGCAAGATGGAAGCCGGAGAACGCAGTTCGCCGCGGCCACTGGCAGCACGCTCCGGCTGAGGCTGCTGAAATTAGGCGCCCTGGCCCGCCTCAGCGTGCGCCGGATCAGGATCGCGATCGTGTCGGCCTGTCCGCGGCAGGAGGAATTCGAGCGCGAACACGCCATGCTGTGCGACGCTGCCGCCTGACACGAACCAGACAGGGGACAGGCGACATATTTCCACCAACGCTGCTGACAGAGCGGCGAAGGCGGAGCCTGCCCGACATTCCGCGCTTTGCATGGCACGATGAAAAAGTCAGCCAAACAGAGATCGGCTTAGGAATGACATCTCAATTCCCACTCGTCAGTATGAAAAGTGCGGGCTAATGCCGCATGCCATCGCGTTCGCGCTCCGACCGCAATCCAGCTCGAGCATTAGGAACTGTCGGGCCAAACGAAGCACCGCCGGACGATGATCAGACCCGCCGTCATCCGGAACCGCCGCCAGAGCAGAGGTTGGTCGGGATGACACGACAACCGGGCTTCGCCGAAGCAAGGGTGCTGATCGCTGCAGTCAAATCCTCTGTTCCACTGCTTTCGGACGATCTGAACAGCGCTTTCACCAGCAATACGGGATCGAAGGCCAGCCGTCGAATGCCCGGGTTGGATCGGAACCTGCCCTCCCGCGCCAATCCCCGCCCAACGAACAGGCACTCCGGGCCACCATGTCATTTGGCTTGCCAGAACCTGTGAACAGGCACCGGGTGCGCAGCGCGGGCAGATTGTTCGCTTGCCCGCAGCAGTTCCCGATATCAGCATGACCGCATGGATATCCCGATTCGCGTCCGCCGCCTGCCGCACGCCGATGGTCTGCCGCTGCCCTCCTACGCGACCACGGGCGCCGCTGGCATGGATTTGCTCGCAGCTGTGGAAACGCCGGTCACCATCGAACCCGGCAAGCGTGTCCTGATCCCCACCGGCCTGGCGATCGCGCTACTGCCCGGGTTCGAGCTGCAAATCCGTCCCCGTTCCGGCCTGGCCTTGCGCCACGGCATTGTGCTGCCCAATAGCCCTGGCACGATCGACGAGGATTATCGGGGTGAACTGCAGGTCATTTTGTTGAATGCCGGCGATGTGCCATTCACGATCGAACGCGGCGCGCGCATTGCCCAGGCGATCTTAGCGCGGGTGGTACGTGGGCGCTGGCACGAGGTGACCGACCTCGACGACACGGCGCGAGGCAGCGGCGGATTCGGCAGCACCGGAACCCACGCCTGATTCGATCTGGTCCGCTTTGCCGTCTCCGTCCGCGCCCGTTCGTTGGCTGGTGCTGAACGATTCCCTGCGGCGCCGGCCGGAGGCGGACTCCCAGCAGCCCGAACGCAATGACGCCGCGCAGTACGCCGAGCCCCGTTAGCAGGAACGGAAGCTGTGCACCAACGATCCGGTGCAGCAGCCGGCGTAGCCAGGCGGCGATCGGCTCGCCCTGGCGATGCAGGGCGTCACGTTGCCGAGAAGTGCTGGAAAAGTGTTCATTCGGGCAGAGGCTATCGACGCCCAAATCGGACGGGAGAGGTGCGGCTGACTTTACCAGCGCCATATGGTTTTCTCGGACCGTGCAATCTCACACGAACGCCACCTGCCTCAGCCGCCGGCTGACCGCCGTCGCCCGCCCGGCACGCGCGGGACTCCACGCCGCCGTCGCCCTGGGATTCGTCGCTGGCGTCCTCCTCATTATTCAGGCTGTTGTGCTAGCGCGAATCATCAACGGGGTCCTCTTCCGCCACTTGTCTGCGTCGGCCCTGGAGCCGGCGGTCGTACTCCTCTTTGGCCTGTTCGTCCTCCGTGCAACACTCAGCTTCCTCTCCGAGATTGCTGCGCATCACGCCGCGGCCGTGGTTAAGCTCGATCTCCGCCGCTCGTTGATCGAGCACATTTTCCTGCTCGGCCCCGCTTACGCGGCACGGGAACGAAGTGCGGACCTTGCCACCACCCTGATCGACGGGGTCGAATCACTCGAGCCCTATCTCGCCCGTTTTTTGCCGCAAAGACTGCTCGTTGCCCTCGTGCCGCTGGCGATCCTTGCTAGCGTCGTTCCAGTCGACTGGGTGAGCGCTCTGGTGCTCGCGTTGAGTGGGCCACTCATACCCCTGTTCATGGTGCTCGTTGGCTCGCAGGCCGAGGCGATCAACCAGCGGCAGTGGCGCCAACTCCTTGCCATGAGTGCGCACCTGCTCGACGCCGTTCAGGCCATCACGACACTCAGGCTGTTCGGTCGCGCACGCGACGAGATTGCATTGATCGCGCGGATCTCGGACGATTACCGACGGGCCACCATGGCGAGCCTCCGCGTGGCGTTCCTGACCTCGGCGGTCCTCGAGTTCTTCGCCTCACTCGCTATTGCGCTGGTGGCGGTGCTCTTCGGCGCACGGCTCCTGCATGGCCAGGGTGATTTCTTTCCGGCCTTCCTCGTCCTTCTCCTCGTCCCTGAGTTCTTTCTGCCGCTGCGCACCCTCGCGCTTCACTACCACGCGCGGATGAGCGCGCTGGCTGCCGCCGCGCGCATCTTCGACGTGCTGGATGCCCCGCTCCCCCCGTTATCGGGCAAAGGCTCCCCGGCGGCGGGACACATTGCGATCGTTTGCTGTACGCTTCAAGTGGGCTACGCACCGGACCGATCGGTTCTCAACGGGATTGACTGCGAATTTCCCGCTGGAGCCAGTACCGCAATCGTCGGCCGCTCAGGGGCCGGGAAATCGAGTCTCGCGGCCGCGATCCTTGGCTTCATCGCTCCCACGGCCGGCACGATCCTGGTCAATGGTGTGCCGCTCGCCGCACTCGACCGCGAGACTTGGTGGCGGCACCTCGCCTATGTCCCGCAATCGCCCCGGATCTTCGCGGGTTCGATCGCTGAAAACCTTCGTCTTGGCCGCGCGGAAGCCGACGACGCAGCTTTGCGCGAAGCTTGTCGTCGGGCCCGACTGCTCGAGGTGATCGAGGCTCTGCCACAGGGCTTCTCGACGGTGCTCGGCGAAGGCGGATACGGCCTTTCCGGTGGCGAGATCCAACGCCTTGCACTGGCGCGCGCCTTTCTCAAGGACCCGCCGCTCCTGATCCTTGACGAAGCGACTGCTCATCTTGATTTGGAAACAGAGTCGCTCGTTGCCGAGTCGATTGCCGACCTCGTTCGCGGCCGCACGGCAATTCTGATCGCACATCGGCTAGCAACCGTCCGCCGAGCCAACAGGATTCTGGTGATGGAGGAGGGGCGTGTTGTTGCGTGCGGAACGCACGACGCCTTGCTTGCCGGCAGCGGCGCCTATGCCGCGGTAGTGGGCGCCTCCCTGATTGCACAGGCAACGTCATGCGCACACTGATGCGCCTCGTTCGTCTCCACGCGCCGTTCCGGCGCTGGATCGTCGGCGGCCTCCTGCTCGCGCTTGCTACCATCCTTGCCAATTTCGGACTGCTCGCAGTTGCCGGCTGGTTCCTCGCCGCGACGGCGCTCGTCGGCATGGCGGGTGCCCTGGCGCAGAATGCCTTCAACTTCTTCACACCGGCTGCCGGTGTCCGCTTTTTCGCCACTGTCCGCGTGCTCGGCCGCTATGCCGGTCGGATCGTTGATCACGAGGCTGCATTCCGCCAGCTCGCGTCGCTCCGCGCGTTCCTTTACGCCAAACTAGAGCCGCTAGCGCCTGCCGCGCTCGCCGGGGAGCAGAGCGGCGATCTTCTGTCTCGCCTGGTCGCGGATATCGAGTCCTTGGCGGACGTGTATTTGCGCGTCTTTGCCCCTTTCGCAGTTGCCGCTGCGGCAGCACTCACGATGGCAGCCATCTTCGCGCTGTTTGCCCCGCTCGCTGCGCTCGCTCTGCTGGTCGGTCTCGCCCTGGCAGGTATTGCTGTGCCGGTGCTGAGCCTCATTCTTGGGGCGGGACCGAGCCGTGAGGCGGTTGCCTTGCGCAACGCGATGCGGGCTGACGCTATCGATTCGGTGCAGGGCATGGCCGAACTGCTCACCTACAATGCTGCGACGGCTGTGGCAGCGAGGATCAACGCGACGAACGAGCGGTTGATTGCGCGTGAGGCTCGCCTCGCCGCCCTCGCCGGGCTTGGCACCGGGATGAGCGGTCTCATCGCCAATGCGACGATGGGTACGGTGCTGCTGATCGGGCTGCCGACTGTCGCCGCCGGCCATATGTCAGGTGCTGATGTGCCTTTGCTCGTGCTCGGTGCTCTCGCCGCCTTCGAGGCGGTGGCGCCGCTGCCCCAGGCGTTCCGGCTCGTCGGTGGCATGACAGAGTCGGCACAGCGCGTATTTGCGATTGCGGATCGACCCCCGCCGATCCAAGAGCCGGAGCGGAGCCCGCCCCGGCCGGCGCATCTTGACCTCGTGCTGTCGAATGTCCGGCTGCGCTATCATCCAGATGGACCCTGGGCGCTCAATGGTCTCACGTTAGCCATTCGAGAGGGTGAGCATGTCACGATCGTCGGCAGATCAGGTGCGGGCAAGACTTCCTTGCTCAACCTTCTGCTTCGCTTTGCGGACTACCAGGAGGGATCGGCCACGATTGGCGGGTTCGACCTGCGTACGATCCGAGGAGATGATCTGCGTAGTCTCTCGTCCGTGGTATCGCAACGCACGCACCTGCTGGCCGGGTCGATCCGCGATAATCTTCGGATTGCCCGACCCGCGGCCGACGATGCTGCACTCTTGCGGGCGCTCGAGGCAGCACAGCTCGCGGCCTTTGTGCGCGCATTGCCGGAAGGCCTGGACGCTCAGGTCGGCGAGGGTGCGGCACGGCTCTCTGGTGGCGAGGCCCGTCGCCTCACTCTTGCGCGCGCCATTCTTCGCGATGCTCCCTTTCTGCTGCTTGACGAGCCGACCGAGGGCCTCGATCCAGCGACGGGAGCTGCCCTGAACGCCGATCTCGTCCGATTTGGTGCGGGGCGGAGCGTGGTCCTTGTTACTCATCGCCTCGACTCTGTTGGTCTATCAGATCGAATTGTCGTGCTCGAAGCCGGCCGCGCTGTCGAGGACGGCACTTATGGGTACCTGCGCGTCCATGGCTGTGCCGTCCCGCGCCTGGTCCACCTGCAAGCAGAGCTCTTACGAATCTGAATCTAAGACGATGCCGAATGGCGGCACGCTCCGGCGCGCATGCCTGATCGATCTCGATCAAGGTCTGCCAGTCACTTCCTCATGGGTGGCGAGGAGGATCGTTGCGGCCGGGCTTAGGTAGGTCTATCAGTCCGTGCTGTCCGGAACACAGGGATGTCTCCGATGATCAATCCTGTTGTTGTCGACTTGTCCCGGCTGCAGTTCGCTCTCACGGCCCTGTACCACTTCCAGTTCGTGCCGCTGACCCTCGGCCTGACCTTTCTGCTTGCAGCGATGGAGACGGTCTACGTCATCACGGGTAATCCTATCTACAAAGAGATGACGCAGTTTTGGGGGAAACTCTTCGCAATCAACTTCGCCATCGGTGTCGCGACCGGCCTCACCATGGAGTTCGAATTCGGCACCAACTGGTCGATGTATTCGCACTTCGTCGGCGACGTGTTCGGCACTCCACTCGCGATCGAGGGCCTGATGGCCTTCTTCATGGAATCCACATTTGTCGGCCTCATGTTTTTCGGCTGGGATCGGCTGAGCAAACCGGCGCATCTCGCCGTTACCTATCTGGTCGCTCTGGGGTCCAACCTTTCAGCGCTCTGGATCCTGATCGCCAACGCATTCATGCAGGTGCCGGTCGGGGCCCGCTTTGACCCGGAGACGATGCGCATGCAGTTTCAGAGCCTTGGCGCGCTCGTCTTCAGCGAGAAGGCCCAGGCTCAGTTTGTTCACACGTCGATCGCCGGGTTCGTCTGCGGCGCCATGTTTGTCATGGGGATCAGCAGCTATTATCTGCTTGCGCGTCGGCATCGCGACATTGCTCTGCGTTCATTTCGCATGGCGGCCCTGTTCGGCCTCATCTCCACGCTCGCAGTCATCACTCTGGGCGACGCCGCGGGTCGACTGGCTTACCTCGTGCAGCCGCCCAAGCTCGCGGCCATGGAGGGACTTTGGCACACGACCAGGCCGCCCGAGGAACCATGGAAGCTTATCGCGCTACCCGACGATGCGGCGCGACAGGACCTCTTCGGATTCTCGATCAGCATTCCCTATGTGCTGACCCCGTTGGTCACACACACGACGACCACACCGATTCCCGGTGTCGACGCTCTCGAGCGTGATGCGGCGCCGAAAATAGCAAGTGGCATCAAGGCGGTGCTCGCGCTTGAAGATTATGCAAGAACCGGGAATGCAATGGCACTCGCGGACTTCAAGCAATACGAGGCCTATATGGGATACGGCATGCTTGCCCAGCGTTTTGCGCCCGGCCAGGACCTCGTCAAGATCACGCCTGCCGGGCTGCCCGGGGTCGTCAGCCGTACCGCGCGTGCGACAATTCCGAACGTCTTTGTTGAGTTCTGGGCCTTCCGTATTATGGTGGCTTTTGGCTTCGCCTTCCTGGTGATTTTTGCTTTCGGTGCCTATTACAGCCTCCAGAGAACCATTGAGCAGCGGCGCTGGGTAATGTATCTGGCGATGTGGTTCATACCTGCGCCTGTGCTGGTAGCACTCTATGGTTGGATCACCACCGAGAACGGGCGCCAACCCTGGAGTGTGTTTGGCTGGCTGCCGACCTTTCAAGCAGCATCGACGCACACCGTCGGCTACCTGATCTTCTCGCTCGTCGGCTTCGCGGCGCTCTACACGCTCTTCATCGGCGCCGCGCTCTACCTGATGTTCAAGTATGCCCGGCTCGGCCCAGGGCCTAGCGCGACTGAGCCGCAGGTATCGCCTGAAACGGGACCCGCTGTTCTGCGATCGCGCTATGCGACGAAGTCCTGGGAATAGGGACGACAGGCAATGGAACTCTATGCTGTTCTGAAATTTGTCTGGGCGCTTCTGCTTGGCGTGCTGCTGGTGGGCCTGGGCACAATGGTCGGTATGGATATGGGTGTGGGAACGCTGCTCCGGTTTGTCGGCCGCGACGACGCCGAACGGCGCACCGCACTCAACATCATTGGCCCACACTGGGACGGAAACCAAGTCTGGTTCATCCTCGGCGGGGGGGCGATCTTCGCAGCCTTCCCGACTCTCTATGCGACGTCGTTCTCGACCTTCTACGTGGTCATGATCCTGCTGCTGTTCAGCATGATTTTGCGCCCTGTAGCCTTCGAGTACCGCTCGAAAGTGGAATCACGCAGCTGGCGTGCAAGCTGGGATTGGGCATTCCTTATCTCGGGCGCGTTGCCGATGATCATTTACGGCGCCGCGTTTGGAAATGTTTTGCAGGGCGTTGGTTTCCATTTTGCCTGGAACGGCCAGTATTACCAGGACGAGTCGTTCATCTGGCATCTCCTCAATCCATTTGCGATCCTCTGCGGACTCCTCTCGCTCGCGCTGTCGATCCAGCAAGCGGGTGCAATGCTTATGATCCGCGGAAGAGAGCCGATCTACAGCCGGGCGCGCGGCTACGCAGTCGCAGCGGGTATCATTGCCGCAATCCTGTTCGTCATCGGCGGGATCTGGATCCGTGCAATCAGAGGCTTCATGTATACAGCGCCGGTAAACCCAGCGATGGCGCCCACGCCACTTAGGGGACCGCCGGTTGCTATGCGCGCCGGCGCGTGGCTCGACAATTTCTTCGCGGTCCCGCTGCTTTGGCTTGTGCCCGCACTCGGCATCGTCGGCATGCTCGGCTGCGTACTTTCGCTACGACTGGGCAAGCCGGTGCTTGGCTGGTGGCTCGGCGCGCTGTCCTGGATTGGGACGATCGGCACTGCGGGTGCGGCGATGTTTCCTTTCCTGATGCCGTCGACGACAATGCCGAGCCAAAGCCTCACTGTCTGGAACGCGTCTAGCAGCGCTTATACGCTCGCCTGGATGTTGGTCTTCACGGTGATCTTCATGCCCGCGGTCATCGCCTATACGTCCTGGGCCTTCCGGATCATGGGAGGCAAAGTGCAGAGTGAGACTATCAGCAGTAGCGACCACTCTTATTGAGGTTTCCCCGATGTCCAACGTTGTGAAAGTGTTTTCTCTGGCCTTGGTGCTGGCGCTTGCCCTGTTCATCGCGGTGATCTGCGGCGGATATGCGCCTTGGTATTTTGCTTGGCTGGTCGGCACGACAATGATCGTGCTGATCTCAGTAAGCGGTGCGGTGCTCTTCGAAACCCAGGAGTCGATTCGTGATGAAACGCCGCGACCTGCAAACGGGGAGCGGACGCAATGATTGGTGGTCTCGAGGGCCTGATCCTGTTCATTCCTCTCATCTATCTCCTCCTCTATATCATTGCTTGGCTGTATACGCGCAAACGGTTTCCTTAGCGGGCCCGGTAGCCGCGACATCACGCGATCGGACCATCGTCAGAAACCGCTCGTTGTAACAGCGGCACCAGCGCGGTGGCTGCTGCACGGCCGCCGCGACTCAGGTGGACATGCGGCCGGTCGCCCCGCGTCAAGTGAACAACACGAGGATCGTCGCCACAACAGCGCGGACAGAAACGGAAAGATCACCAGTGCGCAGCTGATCAGGACGCCGCGGACCAGCCGCCGCATCGACGGGCGTTCTGTGCATATGGCGCGTTCCTCGATCCTCCAGTCGGCCCTTGGCCGCCGCGTCCGGGCCTTCTACTCTCCGGCGCGCCTTGAGGGAGGACGGACATGCCGCGTTTCGCTGCCAATCTGTCGATGATGTTCAACGAACTGCCGTTCATGGACCGCTTCGCTGCCGCGGCCAAAGCAGGCTTCAAAGGCGTCGAATTCCTGTTCCCCTACGAGCATCCCGCGACGGAAATCCGCAAGCGCCTGGACGATAACAGCCTGACACTGGCATTATTCAATATGCCGCCTGGCGATTGGAGCAAAGGCGAACGCGGTCTGGCCAGCCTGCCGGGCCGGCAGGGCGAATTCCGCGACGGAGTGAAGCGGTCGCTGGATTATGCCGCGGCACTCGGCGGCAAGCTGATGCACTGCATGGCCGGCATCGTGCCGTCGGGCGTGCCGCCGGTGACCGCGGCGAGCCTCTATGCGGCGAACCTCGCCTGGGCCGCGGAACGTGCGATGGCAGCTGGTGTAAAACTGGTGATCGAGCCGATCAACCATCGCGACATGCCCGGCTATTTCCTGAACACCCAGGCGCAGGGCGCAGCCGTGGTGGAAGCGATCGGTCGTGATCGACTTGGTCTGCAGTTCGATGTCTATCACGTGCAGACGACCGAAGGCGACATCACCAAGCGCATGGAGCAACACATGCCCCTGATCGCGCATATGCAGATCGCCGACGTGCCAGCGCGCAACGAACCGGGCACGGGCGAGATCGGCTGGGCATTCGTCTTCCGGCGGATGGATGAACTCGGCTATCGCGGGTGGGTCGGCTGCGAGTACCGCCCGGCCGGGGAAACGCTCGCGGGGCTGGCCTGGCGCGATCGCTTCGCCACTTAGCCGCCCGCCAACCGGCGCCTGGTGCCCGCCTCAGCCGGCCGTGCGGGGGGCGAGCGCGCCACGGCGCAACCGCGGCAGCAGAAAGGGAGACAGCGAAGCGATGGCCGATGAGCTGGTTTTCTACACCCATCCCATGTCGCGTGGTCGCACGGTGCGCTGGATGCTGGAGGAGGTGGGCCGACCGTACCGGTCTGAAATCCTGGAGTTCGGCACCACGATGAAGGCGGCGGAGTACCTGGCGATCAACCCGATGGGCAAGGTGCCGGCGCTGCGCCACGGCGCAGTCGTGGTGACGGAGACGGCGGCGATCTGCGCATATCTCGCCGATGTCTTCCCCGAGGCCGGGCTTGCGCCACCGCACGGTGATCCGCGGCGCGGGCCGTACTACCGGTGGTTGTTCTTTGGCGCCGGGCCGGTGGAGGCCGCGTGGACAAACCAGGCACTCGGCTTCGTCACGCCGCCGGATCGCGCACGCATGGCCGGCTATGGCAGCCAGGATGCGGTGCTGCACACGCTCGAAGGCGCTCTGTCGCAAACGGAGTACCTGGCTGGCGACAGCTTCACCGCAGCGGATCTCTATATCGGCGCCCAGCTCGGCTTCGGATTGCAGGTCGGCATGATCGAGAAGCGTCCCATTTTCGTCGCCTACGCCGAACGGCTTGCCGCGCGTCCGGCCGCGGTGCGGGCGCGCGAAACGGACGACGCACTCGGTGCCGCGCGACCCACGCCTTGATCAGCGACCCCCTCATTTCGTGACAGGAGAAACGGCATGAAGATCGGATTCATCGGCCTCGGCATCATGGGCCGTCCGATGGCGCTCAACCTGAAAAACGCGGGCCACGACCTGATCGTGCCCGAGCGTAAAAGTCTGACCGACGATATCCGCTCCGCCGCGACAGTCATGCCCGATGCGAAAGCCGTCGCCAGCCGGTCCGAGGTCGTCATCCTGATGGTGCCCGACACGCCCGACGTCGAAACGGTGCTGTTCGCACCGGACGGCGTCGCGCATGGCCTGAACCGCGGCACGCTGGTGATCGACATGTCCTCGATCAGCCCGATCGCAACGAAGGGCTTCGCGCGCCGCGTGAACGAGAAGGGGTGCGATTACCTGGACGCGCCAGTTTCCGGCGGCGAGGTCGGTGCGAAGCAGGCCACCCTGACCATCATGGTTGGCGGCCCGGACGCTGCCTTTGGCCGCGCCAAACCCTTATTCGACGTGTTGGGCAAGAACATCACCCATGTTGGCCCGAACAACGGCGACGGCCAGACCTGCAAGGTCGCCAACCAGATCATCGTCGCGCTGAACATCCAGGCAGTGTCCGAGGCCCTGGTGTTCGCCGCCAAGGCCGGTGCTGACCCGGCCAAGGTCCGAGAGGCGCTGATGGGCGGCTTCGCATCTTCAAGAATCCTGGAGGTGCACGCCGAGCGCATGCTGAACGGAACATTCAATCCCGGCTTCCGCATTCGATTGCACCAGAAGGACCTCAACCTCGCGCTGATTGCCGCAAAGGATCTCAACCTCTCGTTGCCAAACACCGCGATCGCACAGCAAATGTTCGCCTCCTGCGCCGCCCACGACGGCGCCGACTTGGATCATTCTGCGCTGATCCTCGCAATTGAGGGACTCGCGGGCTTCTCTATTCGCGGGAAGAAGTGAGGCAGCAACTGGAAAGGGAAACGAGTCGCATCCCGGTCGACAGGGGTTGAGTTTCCGGACGAATCCGCCTTACGCTGTTGGCCATACCCCGATTCTTAGACTCTAAGCGGGATGTTTACGGTCGCCCTCGCTTCAGGGGGCCGGGAGGGAAGCGGCGGATGTCCATGCGGTTCACTGAGATCGGCCAGCAACTCAGGGCCTATCGCTTGGAGTCCGGCCTTCGTGCCGAGGAGATCGCCGCGCGGCTGGGCGTGTCCCGTGCCGCCCTCTATCGCTACGAAAAAGGCGAAGTCATCAAGCTCGACACGATTAAGCGACTGGCCGAGCTGTTGAAAATCTCGCCGTTGTCTCTGCTCGGCATCGGCGTTGAATATTACAACCGCCCGATTGGCTATTTTGAGCGCGTCCGTCAGATCGAGGAGACCGCCGACCAGATCCTCCAACTCTTCGGTCCGGTCTGTTACCTGACCACGTCCGATGCATATGACGCAGCCCTCGCCGAAGCCTTCGAGGAGACGGCGGATCAGGCTGGCACCGAGCGGGCGGCGATGCGCAGCCTGGCGGAGCAAGTCCTGGGTATCCTGGCGGCGCGGAAGCGGATGTATGCGATGCGGCGACCGGGCATCATCGCCATGGTATCGATCGCCTCCGTGCAGCGTCTCCTGGAGACCGGCATCGGCGGTAGCCTCGCTGTTTCCGATCGGGTGCGCCGGATCTGTCGCGACGTGGCGGTGACCGAGGTTGAGAATATGGCCGCGCTCATGGAAACCGAGCCGATGGGGCTGCAGTTCGGCTTGCTCGCCGGAGCCGAACCCAGTTCATCGTTCAAGATCCTGCGGGCCCGTGACAGGGTCAGCCTCGCGATCAATCCGTTCTTTCCCGACAGCCATCCGAGCGCTCACACCGGCGTCGCCATGATCACCGGCGCCGACGAGGCCGTGGCGGCACATCAGCGTGTCGCCGAGGCAAGCTGGCGCGAGGCGGTAAAGGGACCGACCGGTGCTTCGCGGCTTCGCCAGTTGATCTCGGCCGGCGTTCACGCCTGATTTTTTCGCCGCTCGCCATCGAGCGATATGCGCGGCGGCGCACGCGCTGTAGGGTCGGCACCAAAGTCCAATACCGATTGCAGCAAATGTCCGCACTACTTCCTGGCATCGGCAGCTCTCCACATGGCCCGGCTGTCACGCGACGCGCGGACCCGGCGTCGCTCCACCGCGTGCCGATGTTCGCGCCACTCAGCCAACCTTCCCTTATTCGTCTCGGCGCGATTACAACGCTGGCCGACATCGATGACGGCGTGACGCTCTGCCGCGAAGGCGATCGCGCTGACAAACTCCACGTCCTGCTCAACGGAATGGTGACCCTCTCAGCCGAGGCCGCCAACGGCCGCAGCGCGGTGGTCGAGGTGGTCCGCCCGGTGCGCCATCTGGTACTCGCAACCGTACTCGCCGGGCTGCCCTATGCCGTTACGGCCGTGACGATCACGCCGGCGACCCTGCTGGTGATCGGCGCGGCGGAGCTGCAGGCGCTGCTGCGCGACGATCCGGCGCTGGGAAATGTTCTGATGCATGCCCAGGCGCTCGATTTCCGCGCGATGGTCCGGGAAGTTTGCGACCTCAAGTTGCGTACGGCGGCCGAGCGGTTGGGTTGTTACCTGCTCGAACTCTCGCAGGAACAGCAGAGCCGCAACAACAACCAGCTGCGTCTGCCGATCGGCAAGCAGCTTCTGGCCGCCCGAATCGGTTGCCGGCATGAGAACCTCTCGCGGGCGTTTGCCAGCCTGCGCGAGTTGGGTGTCGAGACGCATGGCAAGCGAGTGATTCTGCACGATATCCAGCGGCTGCGGGAGTTCGTGCTGCCGACCTGAATCGCCACTCCGAAGCCGTCATGAGAACGGTATGCACAGCAACCCAATGCGGGGACTGACGCGGCCGAACCTGTCGATACCAAGCGGCAGCTGGCTCGGGCGCCTGCGCCCGCTGATCTACCTCGCCTGCGGCCTGGCCTTCGTGGCAGACCTGACCCGCCGCGACGGCGATCTCCTCGCCTTTGGCGTCTTTTACATCCCGCTCGTCTGTACCGCGCTGCTCAACCCCAACAGGCGCAGCGTTCGATGGCTGGCCGCCGTCAGCGTCGCCATGGTGGTTCTTGGGGCGTTCTTCCCTGACATCAACGCGGACTACTACGACCTCATCATTAACCGGTCGCTGTCGATCGCGGCCATTCTCGTCACCGCTCTCCTGGTGACCCACGCTGGACGCGTGCACGATTGCCTGGTCGAGCAAACCCAGCGCGCACAGGCCGCGGAACGCGTGAAGACCGAGATCTTCACGAACCTTGGCTACGATCTCCGACAGCCGCTGCATGCGATCATCGGGCTGACCCGGCTGATGGAAGCCGATTGCCGCGCTGACCAGCGCGAGCCGCTCGGCCATGTGCAGATCGCCAGCCACCGGCTACTTGCGACCATCAATAATCTGGTCGACCTGACGATATTCGACGAGCGGGTCCCGCGCTTGGGACCGGTCGATTTGGCGGCGCTGCTGAACCGCGCGGTGGATGATGTGCGCCAGCACGCCACCGAGGCGAAGGTCGCCGTGGTGACCGAAATCGCACCGAATCCCTCTCCATTGACCGGCGATGCATGGGCGGTACGGCGGATTGTCGAAAACATCCTGGACAACGCCGTCAAATTCACCCCGCCAGGTGGCTCGGTGAGACTCTCCACCATCCCGTCCGCGGGCGATGTGGTCATCACAGTGACCGATACCGGCGAGGGCATACCGGAGGACGTGCTCGCCCAGATCGGCCAGCCCTTCCTGCAGGGGGATGGCGGCGTCGTCGGCCGCGCGGACGGTACCGGCACAGGTCTCGCGCTCAGCCTGCGGCTTGCCCGCTCGATCGGCGCGGAGCTGCGCATCCGCAGCAGGCCGGGTCTGGGTACCAGCGCGACGCTGCGCCTGCTGCGGCAGGCGGACCTCTGCCAGGAACACGCGCAGGCCATCGATGTCCCGGCGGCGTCGTGAAGCGCTGCATTGCTGCGGAACGGTGGTGGAGCTGAGGGGATTCGAACCCCTGGCCTCCTCATTGCGAACGAGGCGCTCTCCCAACTGAGCTACAGCCCCATTCCGCGCTGCGCCGACGCCCCGGCCGCCGCAGGGCGCGGACAATGGTCATCGGGCTTCGCGAAGTCAAGCCGGCGCGACCCGATGTTGCGGACCTCTCTGGGCGTCGGTAGCTTCCGCCGTCTTTCTGGAGCCCACCTATGGTCACCGCCTTGTTCCAATTGCTCGATATCCTCGTCGGGCTTTACAAATGGGCCGTGATCCTGGCCGCGGTCTTCAGCATCCTGTCGGCTTTCGGCGTGCTGGACACGCGCAACCGCTTGGTCTGGACAATCGGCGATTTTCTCTATCGCATTACCGAGCCGGCGCTGCGGCCGATCCGCAATTTCCTGCCGAACTTCGGCGGAATCGATATCAGTCCGATGATCCTGCTGATCATCCTGGTCGTCGTGCAGTACACCATCCTTCCCAAGCTGTACGCCGCCATCACGCTGGGGCAGGTGCAGCCATTGCTACTGTGACATGTTGCTGGCGCGTCGTGGCCGACGGCGTGGTCGTCGCGGCCCGGGTGCATCCCAAATCGCGCCGGCCGGGACTACATGGCGTGAAGCCTGGTGCAGACGGGCCCCGCCTGCATATCGCGGTGAGCGAGGCCGCGGAGCATGGCGGCGCCAACCGTGCGGCGTGTGCGCTTCTGGGCCGGGCGCTCGGCGTTGCGCCGTCGGTCGTCAGCGTTCGAAGCGGTGCGGCGTCCCGTCTCAAGCAATTGCAGGTCACTGGCGAGCCGGCCGTGCTTTGCGCCCGCTTGCACGCACTGTGAGCCGGGTGCCGCACGCATGACCGCGCGCATTATCAATGGCAAGGCGATCGCCGACGCAATTCGTGCGGGCGTTGCAGCACAGGCGGCAGCGCTGGCCTGCCAGCCCGGCCTCGCGGTCGTGCTGGTCGGCGACGATCCGGCCAGCGCCGTCTATGTCCGCGCCAAGGACCGTGCCGCCAACGCCACCGGCATTGCAGCGCAGACGTTGCATCTGCCCGCCGACACGTCCCAGGATGATCTGCTGGCCGAGATCGCCCGTCTCAACGCCGACCCTGCGGTTGATGGAATCCTGGTGCAGCTGCCGTTGCCGCAGCAGATCGATCCGGTGGCCGTGCAAGAAGCGATGGATCCGGCCAAGGACGTCGATGGATTCCATCCGCTGAACGTCGGCCGGCTGGTGGCAGGACGCGAATGCCTGGCGCCGTGTACGCCGCTCGGGGTCATGCGGCTGCTGCGCGGCGGGGGCACGGTGTTGGACGGCGCGCGGGTGCTGGTACTGGGGCGTTCGGTGCTGGTGGGCCGACCGCTGGTGGCGATGCTGCTGGCGGCCGACGCGACGGTGACGGTCGCGCATTCGCACACGCGCGACCTTCCCGAGGCCTGCCGGCACGCCGAGGTTTTGATCGTCGCGGCGGGCCGGCCTGAGCTCGTGCGCGGCAACTGGGTGAGGCCAGGCGCGACGGTGATCGATGTCGGCGTGAACAGGTTGCCGAGCGGCAAGCTCGTCGGTGACGTCGCGTTCGACGAGTGCGCCGTCGTCGCCGGGGCGATCACGCCGGTTCCGGGCGGTGTCGGCCCGATGACCATCGCCTGTCTGCTCAGCAACACCCTCACGGCGGCGGTCAGGCGGCGTGAATGACATGCGATCGCCGGGTTACCCGCCGCCCAGGCACGTGACGCCAGAGCCCCTCTCAAAGTGGGTTGTCGCGGAGCTTTCCGCATTGCCGGCCTGACGCGTCCGGTTGCGCGATGCACCCGCGGCGCTGTGCCGTCGCCCCGCACACGGTAGCGTGACATCCCACCCGCTCCTGCCGCCCCCGGTGTTGCGGCCAAGCCGGACACACCATTTCCAACATGGAGCGGGCCGCGACTGGGCCCGGCATCGGCAGAGATGCAACGGCCTCCAGCGAGGCGTTTACGCGATGATCAAACCAGCTGACGAACCGCGGATGCGGGGTTGGATCCGGCTATGGCGCAACGTGCTGGTGATCTCCTGCATCGGCATGGTGGCACTGGTGCTCGTGGTGAACTGGGCACTGAGCGGCTTTCACGGTCTCGGCCTGCATCTGGCGACGGCCATCGCGTTGGTTCTGGGGACGGTCGCGACCACCGTGCTATGCGTGGTGCTCATGGGGCTGATGTTCTACAGCGAGCGCACGCA
>JASHQG010000214.1 GCA_030037665.1 Acetobacteraceae bacterium | reverse complement strand
CCTCGACCAACTCGCCGGGCTGGAAGCCGCAATGCGGCGCGGTGTCCGCATGGCCCTGGTTGGCGGCGGTGCGGCGGCCACCGAGCTGGCGCTCGCTCTGGCGCGCCGGCTTCGCGGTCGCCTCCGGCTCGTTCTGGTATGCGACACGCCTGAGCCGGTTGCCGATGCACCGCCACATGCACGGCGCGTGGTCCGCGCGGCGCTGGTCGACGCGGGCATCGAGTTGGTGTCGGGCGTGCAGGCCGGGACGCTGACCGATGGGCGTTTGCCGCTGTCGGATGGCAGCTTCCTCGAGGCAGACGCAGTGTTGTGGGCATCAGGCGTGATCGGCCCGGCGTTCCTCGCCGCATCCGGCCTCGCGTGCGACGAAGCGGGGCGGCTCGCGGTCGATACGGGGCTGCGCTCGATCAGCCACGGGTTCGTGTTTGCTGCCGGTGATTGCGCCCGGCTTGAGGCCCGCCCGACACCCAAAGCCCGGGTGTGGGCGATGCGCGCCGGTCGGCCGCTCGACGCCAATCTGCGCCGCGCCGCCCACGGCAAGTCACCGCGGCATTGGCGCTCGCCGCGCGAGGCCCTGGCCACGTTGGATCTATCTGACGGCCGGGCTGTGGCCTGGCGCAACGGCCTCGCGGTGTCCGGGCACGCGATCTGGCAATGCAGGGACCGGCTCGACCGGCGTCGGGTCCGGCTGAACGCGATCAGCCCGCCGCCACCGGACGACGACGCAATGCGGTGGGACGCCAAGCTCAGCGCCGAGGTACTGGCCGGCGCCTTGGCCGATCCACCGGATCCGGGGATGCCGAACCTGGTAAGGGGTTTGGACGCACACGACGTCGCCCCGGTGCTGAAGCCGCCGGCCGGTCAGGTACTGGTCCAGAACGTCGAATGGCTCCGCGCTTTCATCGACGATCCTTACATGTTCGGCCAGATCGCCGCGGCGCACGCGCTCTCCGGACTGCACGCGATGGGTGCCGAGCCTTGGACCGCGCTCGCGATCGCCTCGGTTGCCGGCAACGCAGTCGGCGCGAAGAGCCGCGCCGACATGGGCGACATGCTGGAGGGTGCGCGCGACGTGCTGACCGCGGATGGGTGCACGCTGATCGGCGGGCACAGCGCCGCGGCGGGCGAGCCATCGATCGGCTTCGCAGTCAGCGGCCTGGCCGATCCGCGCCGGCTGCTGCACAAATCCGGACTGCGCATCGGTGATGCGCTGGTGCTGACCAAGCCTCTGGGCACCGGGATCGTGCTGGCGGGCACCAAGCACGGCCAGGTGCATGGGCGCTGGCTCCTGGCGGCGATCGACAGCATGCGGACGACCAACGCCGTGGCATCGCACGTGTTGCTGGCGCACGGCACAACCGCGTGCACAGACGTGGCCGGTCTCGGACTGGCCGGCCATTTGGGCGAGGTGCTGCGGGCCTCCGGCGTTGCGGCGGTGCTGTGGCCGGATGCGATGCTGGCGCTTCCCGGAGCACTGGAACTGGCTGGCGTCGGCATCGCCAGCCCGACGGCGTCGGAGAACGCGCTCGCTTTGCCGGCTGGCGGGACCGATCCACGCGCCGCCCTCCTGATCGATCCCCAGACGTCGGGCGGGCTGCTGGCGGGCGTGCCGTCCCGCGCGGCGGAATCGTGCCTCAGAGCCTTGCACGATGCCGGACTGCACGCGGCGGTGATCGGCACGGTTGAGGAAGCCGTGGCGGGTACACCGTCGCTGAGGCTGGAGGACCGATAGGCGGATCCGGGCCTTCTGACATCCGTGGTCGCGTCCAGCGCTCTGGCGAATGGGCTCGGCAGCCCCGACACTCCCACCGTTGTCACCGTCACCGTTGTCACCGTGGGTTGTGGCGTCGTCGCAGACGTTCCGTGCAATTGGCCGCACTTTGCAGAGAGGGAAAAGCCCTGGGTTTCGCGGGACACCGCGTTCCTGAGCGGCGCGTGGGGCACCAGGCATCGTCCCGCCAACTGGGAAAACCCACGAGGGAATGCGGCGTCCGTGGTTCGACCACGAATGCCGATCGTTGCCGGTCGATCACCAGTGTCAGCTTCAGGCACGCCTCTCCCGCACAGCGGGAGAGGGCGGTTCAGACCACGAGCGCCGCCCGTTCACTCGCCGCGCGTGCCCAGGCGGCGTCCATGTCCTCGTCGAACAGTTCGGTCAGCTTCTGCATCATTGTGCCGCCGAGTTCCTCAGCATCAACGATCGTGACCGCCCGGCGATAGTAGCGCGTCACATCGTGGCCGATGCCAATCGCGATCAACTCCACCTGGTCGCGATTCTCGATCTCACGGATCACTTCGCGCAGATGCTTCTCGAGATAGTTGCCGGGGTTCACTGACAGCGTCGAGTCATCGACCGGCGCGCCGTCGCTGATCACCATCATGATGCGTCTGTGCTCCGGCCGCACGAGCAGGCGGCGATAGGCCCACAGCAGGGCTTCGCCGTCGATATTCTCCTTAAGCAGGCCTTCGCGCAGCATCAGCCCGAGATTCTTACGCGCGCGTCGCCAGGGCGTGTCGGCGGCCTTGTAGACGATGTGGCGCAGATCGTTCAGGCGCCCCGGATTGCGCGGCTTGCCCTCCTGCACCCATCTCTCGCGGCTCTGTCCGCCCTTCCAGGCGCGCGTCGTGAAGCCGAGCACCTCGACCTTCACGGCGCAGCGTTCCAGCGTGCGCGCCAGGATATCGCCGCACATCGCCGCCACGGTAATCGGCCGGCCGCGCATCGAGCCGGAGTTGTCGATCAGCAGCGTCACGACGGTATCGCGGAACTCCATGTCGAGCTCGCGCTTGTACGAGAGCGCCTGCAGCGGGTTGACAATCACGCGCGACAGGCGGCCGGCATCGAGCAGGCCTTCGTCGAGGTCGAATTCCCAGGCGCGGGTCTGCTGGGCGAGCAGGCGTCGCTGGAGGCGGTTGGCGAGCTTGGAGATCACGCCCTGCAGATGCTGCAACTGCTGATCGAGCTGTTGGCGGAGCCGCGTCAGCTCGTCGGGGTCACACAGCTCCTCGGCCTCGATCTCTTCATCGTAGAGACGGGTGTAAGCACGATAGATTGCAGATTCGTCGACGTTGGGACGCTCGCGACGCGGCTGCGGACCGCCGGGACGGTCGTCACCTTCGGCAATCGCCGCTTCCTCCTCGGATTCGGTGCCTTCGTCGTCGGCCGCCTCGCCTTCCATCTCGTCGGGATTGGCGCCGAGCATCGACTCAGATTCGGACTGGCTTTGCCCGTCGCCTTCCTGCGACTGGTCCTGCTGGCCGGACTGTTCGCCGCCCTCCTCACCTTCCTCGGTCTGATCCTCGGGATCGGCTTCTGCTTCCGCTTCTGCAAGATCGAGCGCGGCGAGCAGCCGGCGCGCGACGCGGGCGAAGGCACGCTGGTCATCCTGCGCCGCCCTCATGTCGCCCAGTGCCTGGTCCGCCTGATCGCCCAGCGTCTCGCGCCACATGTCGAGGATGCGCATCGCCTCGGGCGGCGACGCTTCGCCGGACATGGCTTCGCGCGCGAGCAGGGAGAGGGCAGCGGCGACCGGGAGCTGATCCTTCCGCGTCATCCGGTCATAACCCTCGGCGACACACTCCTCGGCCAGCCGCGCGCGCAGGTTGGAGGCGACACCGGACATGTAGCGCGAGCCCACCACCTCGACGCGCGCCTGTTCAAGCGCGTCGTAGGCGTCCTTGGCCTCGCGGCGCGCGGGCATGCGGGCGTTGTGTACCGTGTCGTCGTGGTGCCTGAGGCGCAGTGCGATGGAGTCTGACGCGCCACGCAGGCGGGCCATCTCCGCGGGCGGCAGCGCACGGGTCGGCAACGGCAGGCGCGCACGCTTGCCGGAGAGGCCCGAGGGTCC
>JASHQG010000213.1 GCA_030037665.1 Acetobacteraceae bacterium | reverse complement strand
CGTCTCACACAGGCCGAGGTGGCACGGATTCGCTTCTGACCACGACCGCAGCTGCTGCAACGGCGAGCCCTGCGCCACTGACTCGTTTTGCCATGCCTAACTCTCTATCGTGACGGTGAGCTCTTCGGCGATGGCCTGAGCGCTTCGCCGATGGCGACGGATCGGGACGGGGCCAGGGACGCACGGAAAGGCGTCGCCCCGGTTTGTGTTAAGATGCCGTACCGAAGGGAGATCTCGTCATGTCGGGTGACACTCGCGACCACACGCCCACGCGGATCGAGCACTTGGATTCGGCACTGGAAAGGATCATCTCCCCATCAGCGTCAATCCGGCATCTGGCGGATGGGTTTGGCGGACCGCAGGGTCCGGCGGAAGGACCGGTCTGGTGGACGGAAGGTGGCTACCTGCTGTTCAGCGACATCCACAACAACAAGCGCATGAAGTATCTACCCGGCAGCGGTGTCTCTCTGTTCCAGGAGCCAACGAACCGAGCCAACGGTCTGACTCGGGATCTTCAGGGCCGTCTGCTTGCCTGCGAGCATGACTCCCGCCGGGTAACGAGGCAGGAACTTGACGGCAGTCTTACAGTTGTCGCGAACAGTTTCCAGGGAAGGCAGCTTAATCGGCCGAATGATGTCGTGGTGAAATCCGATGGCTGCATCTACTTCACTGATCCTTGGACGAGCCCGGCGGCACCCGACCAATGGGACCTGAGCTTTTCGGGAGTCTATCGTATCACGCCTGATCTCGGCACATTGACCTTGCTCATCGACGACTTCGTGGTACCCAATGGTCTTGCGTTTTCACCTGACGAATCCGTACTGTACATCAATGATTCGCGCCGGGGACATATCAGGGCTTTCAACCTGATGCCGAACGGGACGCTTGCAAAGCAAACCGACCGCGTGTTCTGCGATCTGCGCGGCGACGAGCCCGGCGTGCCTGACGGCATGAAGGTGGACATAGAGGGTAATGTTTATTGCGGCGGAGCCGGCGGGATATGGATCATCGATCCAACGGGAAAGAAGCTGGGCCGCATCGTGCACGGGGCCCCTGCCACCACCAATGTGGGGTTCGGTGGCGATGACTGGAAAACCCTGTACTTCACCAGTCGGAACCATCTGGGAGCTGTCGACTTAAAGATCCCGGGCATGCCGGTGCCAGCCCACAAGAAGTAGCCGCCGTTCTCGACCGAGGCTTCGCAGGCGAACCACCACCCTATGCGCATCCGCGAATCCCGCAGTTTTGCTGGACTAGTGTCTCTCGAGCAGGAAGGCGCCAATGGCGATGCGATGGGTCATTCGTTCCTCAGGTCCAAAGCGGGTCGAGCGGGCTGCGTCCGTCGAGCACCGCGATGATGATGTTGCGGATGGTATCGGGGATGGTATAGCAAGGGTAAATCAAAACCGAACGGATCGCCGATCTGGAAGCCGAGATCAGGCGTCGAAGACCTGCTACACTGTCTGGCATCCCGCGCCGAGGTGACGCGCCGCAGCATGTATCGCTGCGACCATCATGGGCGCCAACACGGCGGATTCATCAAGACGTATCGTGTTACGACGGACGCAACTGGCTCACATTGGGAAAGGAAGTGACATCAATGAGATATGTGACAGCAGGGCTTATCTGTCTGACCCTGACCGCAGGAAGCATGCAACCCGCTGGTGCCATTGGCTGTCTGTCAGGCGCGGCACTTGGCGGTGTTGCCGGTCATGCGGTGCATCACACGTTTCTCGGCATCTTCGGCGGCTGTGCAGGCGGCATGGTGGTGCATCGCATGTACGCGCACTGGAAGGTGGATCATCCCAACGGCACGATGTCGCAGTTTGTCGAGGACAATAAAGATCACCTCCCTCACGGCTGGGCGGACAAGCTGAGCAAGCTCGGCGACACTCACCTGAAGGCAGGCGAGCAGTGAGCGATGGCGCGCGACGAACAGCGCGTCACCTATGACGGCGTGGTCAATTGCAGTGGCTGTGGCCGGCAGCCAACCGTTGTCCGGTCAGTTTGCGCCGGCGACGGCGGGCGCGCCGCGCGCTTCCCCCGACCCTTCCGGACTGCGGCGACAACTGGCGCGTCCACATCGGCCGGTAAGTTGCCCTGACCTTGCTCCGGCGACGATGACGACGATGACCTCGACGACGCACTGATGGACCGGGGCCCGGCGTTGCAGCGTGCGGCGCTTGCGCGCTGCCGCGATCTGTGCGGCGCGGGCGTTGGCGGCGGCAACCGCCTCGGGTGACGCTGTCAATGTCTCAGTCATGCGGTCATGCGTGGCAGGTTGCTGCGAGCGCACTATCGTCCAGCGCCGCCGACGCCAACATCAGGGACACTCACAGGCGAAATCTCAGTGTTGCGCCTCGCGCCTCGCGCGCAATCCGTGACCATCGATTACACCGGCATGGCTGCGGCGGCCATGCTCGCGGCCATCCCCGCCGTCCTCCTTCTGCTCGCGGCACAGTGGCTCATCGTCCGGGGCTTGACCGCGGGTGCCCTGAAATAACGAGGAACGTTCAACGCGAACGGTGTTCGTTCTGCCGGACTCGCTCAATCGCCACTGGCTCGGCGCCTATGGCGGCACGCGTGTGGCCACGCCGAATTTCGCCCGCCTTGCACGCCGCTCGGTGACCTTTGACAATCATTACGTCGGCAGCCTGCCCTGCATGCCGGCGCGGC
>JASHQG010000212.1 GCA_030037665.1 Acetobacteraceae bacterium | reverse complement strand
TTCGCTGTCCTGTGGTCGTACGGCTGGAACCTGTTCCAGAGTGCCGACAGCGCGGTGAAGGGGAAGGTCGGCGTCGCCGAACTTCCCGCCATCGATGGCGGCAAGCACGTGAGCTGCATCGGCGGCTGGCAATGGGGCGTTTCGGCTTATTCGCGCCACAGGGCAGAGGCGGTGAAACTGGTAAAGTTCCTTTCGTCGCCGGACGTCTCGCGCCTGCTGACAGAGAAAGCGTCGCTGTTGCCGGTGTTCGCAAACCTCTACCACGACCCGCAACTGCTGAAGGCGGTACCCTGGCTTGGCGAGGCCCTGCCGGTGGTGGAGGCCGCTCAATCCCGCCCGGTCACTCCGCGTTACAACGACGTGAGCAACGTGATCCGCACAGAGACCAACGCCGTGCTGGCCGGTTCTGAACCGCCGCAAGACGCGGCGGCTGAGATGCAGGCGCGGCTGCAAAGAGTGCTGCACTGATGAAAGAACACCTCGCCCGCGCAGCGGGAGAGGTCGACGTGCAAAAGACCGGGGCAATGCGGGGATCGCCGCGCACTGCCCACCCCTTATCCGGCGACGTTCGCTCGCCGGCTTCGCCCGCGCCACGGGGGCGGCATCGGCGCTCCTGGCGCGACGCCAGCGACAGAGCGCTTGGCGGCGTGCTCCTCGCCCCCGCTTTCCTCCTCCTCGCCGTCATCGTCGGCTATCCGGTCTGCCGCCTGCTCTGGACCAGCTTCCTCGCGCTCGACCTGAGCGCGGGGACGCCGGCCCGCTTCATCGGTTTCGACAACTATCTGTCCCTCGCCACCGACCGGGAATTCTGGACGTCGCTCACCAACACGCTGTTGATCACCTTGATCACCGTCCCTGCCGCCCTGCTGGCGGGGCTCGCTCTCGCCCTGATCGCCGACCTTCCATTCCGCATCCGCTGGCCGGTGCGCGTCGCGCTGCTGGTGCCGTGGGCTCTGCCGCTCGCCTTCGTCGGCCTGATCGGCGGCTGGTTTTTCCAGTCCGAGTACGGCGTCGTGAATGACCTGCTCCGCCACGTCATCAGCACGCGCATCATCTGGTTCAACTCCGCCTGGCTCGCGTTCTTCGCTATCTGCCTGACCATTACCTGGAAGACCTCCTCGTTCGTTGCCCTGGTGCTGCTCGCCGGTCTGCAGACCGTTCCCGGCGAACTCTACGAAGCAGCCGCAGTGGACGGTGCCAGTGCGCTCCGCCGTTTCTGGCATGTCACCCTGCCGCTGCTGCGCCCGTCGATCGCGGTCGCACTCATCTTCCGGATGATCAGCTCGCTGCAGACTTTCGACATTCCCGTAACGATGACGCGCGGCGGCCCCGGCACCTCAACTGTCACGCTGGCGATGTACATCCACCAAAATACGGTGGACTTCCTCGATCTCGGCTACGGCGCAGCTCTGGCGGTGGTGTTGTTTGTGGTCAGCATGGCGGTCACGGTGCTCTATCTTCGGCAGGTGCGTGCCGCATGAACGCGCTGCCGGCCGCCACGCTGCGCCGCGCTGCCGCGCTCGCGGTGATCCTCAACGGCCTGTTCCCGGCCGTGTGGATCTTCCTCACGTCATTGAAGACCGAGGCGGAGCTCAGCCAGACACCCATCACCTGGCTGCCGCACGCGCCCACCATCGCCAACTATGTCCGCGCGTTCCACGACCAGCCTCTGGCGCTCTACTTGTTCAACAGCCTGACCGTTGCGGTGTTGACAACGATCCTGACCCTGCTGATCGCGACCCTCGCCGCCTATGCGCTGGGCCGGCTGCAAATCGCCTATCGCGATCTTGCTCTCGCGGCGATCGTCGCCGTTTCCACGTTTCCGCTCGTCACCCTGCTGGTGCCGCTGTTCCAGATCATGCGCGCACTTAACATGCTGAACTCATATGGCGCATTGGTACTGCCTTATACCGTGCTCAGCCTGCCAATCTGCACTCTGGTGCTGATCAGTTACTTTCAGACGATCCCGATCGACCTCGAGAATGCCGCGATGATCGACGGCTGCAGCCGCGTCGGCGCGTTGTTCCGAATCATCGTGCCACTCTCCGCACCGGGCGTCTTCACCGCCGGCCTCCTTGCCTTCGTAAACTCCTGGGACGAATTCCTGTTGGCCCTGTCGTTCAACTCGGCCGCGCGGATGCGCACGCTGCCGGTTGGCATCACGCTCTACCAGGGCGAATTCACCTTCCCCTGGCCGGTGATCTCCGCGGCATTGATCGTTGGCATCGTACCTGTCGTCGCTTTGATCATCGTGTTCCAGCAACGCATCATCGCCGGCCTGACCGCCGGTGGCGTGAAGGGATGATGGAGCGCGCGGCCATCGCGAAAGTCATCTCCCGCTCGATTGCCGGCCGCGCACAGGGCCGCCTTGCGCCCTGGCTGCGCTCGCCCTGCCCGCAACCCGCGTCACCCGATCTGCCGGCGGGGCGCCCGCTTGTTGTGCAGCTCGCTGGCCATCCCATCGGTAACGCGATACCGGACCAATAGAGCTCCGGTGCGAATCGGCTAGCAACGGTCCATGCGCCCAGCGCGGCCATTGGTCCGCACCTCTGCCAGCCGGGGCCGCAGGGACGTCCGGCTGCACCGGCGCGCCCCCGGCCGGCGGCCGGTGCGTCAACGTGCCGGTGACGATCGAGCAACGACGGACGTTTTTCCATGCGGCTTTGCCGTTTCGGGCGTTATTTCGCGCTTTGTGGGATTGATCCCGCAAAGTCAGACGAGCAGAGTTATCCACATGGTCGAATTCGTTCGCCGCATTCCC
>JASHQG010000211.1 GCA_030037665.1 Acetobacteraceae bacterium | reverse complement strand
GACGGGTCGGTCTATGTCACCGACTCATTCAACGCTCACATTCTACGACTTAAACCAGGCGCAAAGGAGCTCGAGGTCTGGGCGACGGACGATCGGTGGAAAGTGAAAGGTCCACAATTAGATGGGATCGCCGTGCTTAACGATGGCAATGTTTATGCGAACATTTTCGAGGGCAACGGCCTCTATCGCGTGCAAATCAGGCCAGACGGCAGCTCCGGCACGGTCACGAAGCTCAACACGTCGCTTCCGCTGTATCATTCCGACGGGTTGCGGCCGTACCAAGGCGACAAGCTGCTCATGGTCGAAGGTCAGGGCGTAGGGCGGCTCGACGTGATCACAGTCTCCGGCGACAGTGCGAAAATCGATATCGTGAAGAGCGGGTTTCTGGGTCCCGTTTCTGTAACGCCGGTCGGCAATGTTGCCTATGTGATGGATACGCCTCTTAAATATCTGCTCGACCCGAACTATAAGACGAAGGTGCCACCGCCGTTCACTGCGTACGCAGTGAAACTGCGGACCGCTCAATAGCGGAGCCGGTCAACATCCGGCCCTGCACAAGGTCCATGCGCGGCCTAGCCGAGTGGCCACACTTGGATGGAGAATGGGTCAATATCAAAACTGCATTGTCGGGCGTGGCTGTTTTCGGTTTGCCCGTCGAAGATCCGAACGCTCACATCGCCCAAGCGAACGGTGACGTGCCGGCCGACACCGACCGGTGTGACAGCCTCTACGACGCCGCAATAGGCACCTTGCGGGGTTATTTCGGCCCGTGCTGGCGGGAAACTCCATCCGACGCGCTCGCCTTTCCGCAGAGGGGGGCCTGCTATCCTCACCAGAGCACCGTCGCCAGTGAGAATACTGTGCTCGTCGGCCGCAATGCCCGCTGCCACGTTGTCGGCACCAACGAGGCGGGCCACACGTTCGCTTACCGGGCGCATGAACACCTGGTGAGCCGGTCCGCATTGCAGAACCCGCCCCTCCGCAAGCACCAGCAATTCGTCCGCAAGCAGCGCCGCTTCCATCGGATCATGCGTTACCAGTATTGTGGTCGCGGCGAGTTCAGCCTGCAACGCCAGGAAATCACGGCGAAGGCGCGCACGCAGCGGAGCATCCAAAGCGGAGAACGGCTCATCCAGCAACAGCAGCCGAGCCGGGCGGTTGAGCGCGCGCGCCAGGGCGACCCGCTGTTGCTGGCCGAGTGAGAGTGCAGCTGGACGGCGTTGTTCCAGGCCTTGAAGGGCAAGACGGTTGATCCAGTGTTCAGCAACACCCGCGTCCGCACCGACCGGAAAACGCAGTTGTTCGCTCACTGTGAGATGTGGGAACAGGCCATAATTCTGCGGCACGTAGGCAATGTTGCGCTCCCAAGGAGGAAGCCGGGACAGCTCCTGACCGTCTACAACAACGCTGCCATGGCCGAACGGCTCGATCCCGGCAATCAACTGAAGTGTGAGTGATTTGCCCGAGCCCGAAGGACCAAGAATTGCCAGCCGACGGGCCCGCGGGGACCAATCCAAATCCAGATGAAAACCACCGAGTTGTTTGGCAAGCCGGAAGTTGACCTCTGCAATCCTGTGATGACCGTGCGGTGTCGGTGGCGGCGGTCCCAGGTCTCCACCGTTGGGGACGGCGGCGGGCGCGATGATCGCCTGCAGCCAAGTGCCACCGAGCCAGTCGGGCTTGCGGGCCACAGCTCCGCTCAGGGCCATGATCACCAGCCCCAGCACAAGCGTCGGCAACAGCACCGGCATCATCGCGGGGAGACCTTGCGATCCGAAGGCGACGTAGGTGTACACCGGCAGCGAATACGGGTGATATGCGACCATCACCGTCGCACCGAACTCGCCGAACGCCCGCAACCAGGCGAGTAGAAGGCCCGACAGGATTGTGGGCCAGGCAATAGGCAGGCTCACACGCAGGAAAATCTGGACTGGTCTGCGCCCCAGCGTTGCCGCGACGCCCTCGAGAACCGGATCCATCGCAGCGAAGCCCGAACGCGCTGCAACTATCAGAAATGGTGCAGCGACGAAGACTTGGGCGAGCACGATGCCAGCGAAGGAGTCGGTCAGCGCGCCCTCGAACAGACGACCAAGCGGCCCGGTATAGCCGATCAGGAACAGCAGAAGAACGCCACTGGTGAGTGGCGGCAGTGCCAAAGGAAGCTGGACAATGAAGCCGACAGCCGCCATCGCGCGACCCGGAATCCGCGCCAGGACATAACCGAGCGGGATACCGCCGATCGCGATGAGGACCGTTGCCAGAGTGGCACTCGCGATTGAGATCAGCGAGGCGTGGATCAGGGCATTGGTATCGACCGAATTCCAATCAGCAAGTCCCAGTTGCTGCGCGCCGGCGACAAGCGGGGCGACCAGGTAGATCGCAAGCAACCCCGCAAGCCAGGGAAGCGGCTTAGCGACGCGCCTGATCACTTCGCCATTTCGACAAGCGCCCGGACTTTGGCCGGCACGCCGCTCGCGTCGCCGGTCAGTGTCGGCTTTTGCACCGCGAGCCCGTGTTGCTTCATGAGGTTCTGACCTTCCGGGCCGAGCAGGAACGCCAGAAACTGTTCCGCGCCGGCTGGATTGGGGGCGTCACGCAAGATGGTCACGGTATACGATGCCCTGGGCGTGACGTCAGCTGGCAGAGCGATGGCTGGGATCTTCGCGTCCGAGGTTTCGGTCGAGTAGAAGAATCCCACGTCGAGTTGTCCGGACTGCAGGCGCCCGACCAGCGTCTCCTCAGGCAGCACCTGCGCAGGGTTCTCGGCAGCACCCAGAACCTTCTGCGACAGGCCCGGCATGTTATACCTGGTCTCGGCATGCTTCAGCAGTTCGAGGGTCAGCGCACCCTTGGGGTCCAGCTTCGGGTCGGTCCGACCGATGCGGATTCCTGGCTCCGTGAGCACTTGATACCACGGCTTGCTCTTGAAATCTGCAGCGAACCGGCTGTTCGGGTTGTAACCGATCACCAATGGGGATTGCGCAAACCCGATATACCAGCTCACCCAGTTGCCATTTGCGGAACCCTTGAGGCTGGCATTCACTTTGGGAGATGCGCTGACAAAGACGTCGCCGTGCCGGAGCTTTCCCTTGATCTGATTTGCCAGCAGGCCAGATCCTCCGGCAAATCCCTGGAAGGTGTTGCCCGTTGCCTTGTTGAAGGCAGGACCGATGCCGTGCTCCATGAGGTTAACCAACGAACCGGCGTAGAGAACATTGACCGGACCAGCCGCCACCGCGGTCGGGCTTCGGCTCAGCAGAACAGCCACGGCAATGATGGCCAGAATTCGAACTGTTTGCCTGATCGCCGTTGCGCAATCCCGCATTTCGAGCTCCCCTCATTTTTGACATGAAGCGCGCTATATTGTGGCGCATATGGCGTGTTCTAGAATAGCCGCCATTATGGCGCAACTATCGACGCTCCAGCGAGGAGTGACCGAAGTTGTTTCGTCGTCAGCACACGGCCGCAGACCGCCGCATTGAGCACGGCACCGAGTGTCATCGGATGGCGCCGCTGAGCCAGGCGGTTCCGCGGCCGGCGGCCCACCGGGCCGTAGGCGCGGGATACGGTCTCGCACCGGCATGCTGCACCTGGGGAGATCGGGCATATCCGGGCAAACGCCGCGTCAGGCAACGACGCTGCAAAAGTCAATAAAGCAGGGCGAAGCATCGGCCTCGTCGGCCCATGGCGGCATGCCTTCTGGCTGTTCAGGCGCTGGTGTGAATAATTGTCCCAACATGCTCGCCACGCAGCGCCGCGGTGAGGCGGCCCGGCATGAGCCCGTTTATGAGCTGCACGCGCGTGAGGTGGCGAGCCGTTGCCATGACCTCGAGAAGCGCGCGGTCAAACGGAAGCGTGCCCTGGTGCTTTGCAAGATCGGCGACATTCGTCTCGCGCAGAAGCTGCGCCTGCTCTCCGCCGGGGGCTTTGGGGTCGGTGGTGTACACGCCATCCACGTCCTCCACGATTGTGAGGCCAGCCGCCCCCAGCGCGTCCGCAAGCAGGAATGCGCCTGTGTCAGCCATATGAATTGGGATGCGCGAATTCGGGAACTCGTGGTGGTGATAGGGCGGAAACGCGCTCCCCACGACAGCGCGGGCCGACGTGAGGTGAATCGCAAGTTGGTTCGCGATGGTCGGATGCTCGACGTAGGAGACACCGTCCGGCGCAAGCAGGTAGCCGAGAATGTGGCCGTTCTGACCAGCTTCACTTGCGGCAAGCGGGGCAAGTGACCCAACCGGCAGACCAAGGTCGAGGCCGACGCTATAAAGGTGCCGGGCGCGGATCCCGGCGCCAGTCAGGATCAGCAAACGATGCTCGGGCAGCAGCCTCCGGAGCTCGTCCACGATTGGAAGGATCGCCTCCGGGCCGCGGTCCATGATGGAGCGACCGCCGATCTTCACGACCTGCAGCCAGGGGAGGATCCGGATCGGGCGCCTGCCAGCAACGGGGCGGGTGAGATTGCTGTCCAGCAAGGTCTGACGCGCGAGCGGCGAGGCGACATGCTTGATGGCGTTCGTGGTGTCGGACATGAGCGTGGTCCTCTAGCGCGCGGTGATGATGGTGCCGACGTGCTCGCCAGCGAGCGCACGGGTCAGATTGCCGGGAACCAGGCCGTTCACGACCTGAACCTCGCGGACGTGGCGGGCTGCCTTGAGCAGACCGAGCATCGGGAATTCGAGGATCGAGTCCTCAAGACCGCGCGCCAGCATCTCGTCTACCGAGATCCTGGGGATCAAAGTCGCGTCCTTCGCGGTTTTCGGATTGGCCGTGTAGAGGCCGTTTTCGTCCTTCACGAAGATCATTGCCTTACAGCCGAACTGCTCGGCGACGAGGAAGCAGCCGGCGTCCGTGCGATAGGGCGGAATGACGCCCTCGGCAGCCGGACGCATCCACATGCTGTAGGGCGGCATGCCGCTGAAGACGACAGCGTTTACCTCGGCAAGGTAAAGCGGCACCGCGGAGAGCCCGGCGCGATCGACCGCGGAGATGCCGTGTTTGGCAAGCAGCGTGCCCAACATGACCGCGTTCTGATCCGCAACCGAAGCGCCGAGCTGCGAGAGTACACCGGCAGGCAGCCCCAACCGCGCCGCGATCGAGTAGAGGTGCCGGGCCCGGGTGCCTGCGCCGGTTCCGATCAGCAGCTTGTGGGTGTTACGGACTGCGACAATCTCATCCACGAGCGGATAGACCGCTGCGCGACCCCGGTCGATGACACTCTGGCCCCCGATCTTGATCACCGTCGCGTCGGGCAAAACGCGGAAGTCCGCTGCTTTCTCTGCTTCTGCCAGAAGCTGTGGGTCGGTCAGCGACCGCTGCGTCAGGAGAGCCTCAAGCTCTGCCGTCGTGTCGGACATCGAGTGTTCCTTTCGTCGTCGCTCAGCGGTCCCGCGTGTCACGACGGGTCTGCTAATGCCTTTAGATTACCGCTGCAAGGACCCGTCCCAACATGCCGGCCGAGCTGGAAAGTGCTGGCCTGACGCGATGATCGTGGTTGCGCAGACAGACTTTCACGGAAAAGGTGGGGGCTGTGCACGAACGCACGACGGTACGCAGGTTTTGATGATTAACTCCGCGCGGCGTTTGCCCGGCAGCGCCCGCGACTCAGCCATCTGCGTCGTCAAAAATCTGCGTCGTCGGTGCTCGCGCAGGGGGCAGTCGCGGCCGTTACGCCGTGGTGTGGCTCCTGGATCAGTTCATTCAATTTAACGCGGTCGCGGGTCGGGATCTCCTAGCGGAGATCGCTGATCCGCTCAAGAACGGCGGGTGCTCGCTCAGGGGGCGAGCAAGCCGGGACGACGGACGGGACGTGCAAGCGGCTGCCGGGGGCGTCCAGCGGCGGCCGCCACGGCAGAATCGCACAGCCGGGCATCGCAGAAGATTGGCGAGGTCGATGTGCGCGAGCCGGCAGCGCCGAGAGCCGGCCGGCGCTGCCCGACGCCTCCACAGGAAGAAGCCGGATGTATGCGATCCTGATCTGACCATGACGCCGGTCGCACTTGCGCACAGCCGCCGGGTCGCGCTTCATCGGGGGGCATCCTGGGCGCATTGGATGGGAGCAGGGGACGCAGCCATGACAAGCGTTGAGCACGGCATGATCGCGGTCGACAAGATGGGCACCAAGGTTCTTTTCCTCAGTCCGCAAACCTATGCCACCGA
>JASHQG010000210.1 GCA_030037665.1 Acetobacteraceae bacterium | reverse complement strand
GCAGCTTGCCCATGACCTGCACCGCGATGGTGACCGTTTCTGCGGTGAGCAGCACGGGATCCGCCTCAGGCCAGGGGAGGTCGGTGACCAGCGTGGTGGTTCCCGGATTAAGCCGCGCATGCAGCTCTTCCGCCAGGTGCGGCATCATCGGCGAAATCAGCCGCGACAGCATGTTGAGCGCTTCGTGGCGAGCCGAGTCAAGACCGGGCTGGTCCGCCACACGCTCTGCCTCGCCAATGGCGTTGGCGAGTTCGTATAGCCGGGCGACCGCGACGTTGAATGCAAACGTCTCCAGCGCCTCTGTCACTGCTGCGATCGTTCGATGCGTCACCCGGCGCAGATGGCGTGCCCCCGCCCCGGGTGTCGGATCCGGCAGAGCACCCGGCACGCCGCCCGGCGTCTCAGCAAGGCGGAAGAGCCGTTGGATGAAGCGGTGGGCGCCCGCGACACCGGCCTCGGTCCACTCCATGTCGCGCTCGGGCGGGTTGTCGGACAGGATGAACCAGCGCGCGGTATCGGCCCCGTAGCGCGCGATGATTTCGCCCGGATCGACAGTGTTGCGCTTTGATTTGCTCATCGCCTCGACGCGGCCAGTCGTGACCGGCCGGCCGGTGCCACGTTCCGCCACTGAGCCGTCGGGCTGCTTGTCCACCTCGTCGGGGTAAAGCCAGCGGCCATCCGCGGCGCGGTAGCTCTCGTGCGTCACCATGCCCTGCGTGAACAGGCCGGCGAACGGCTCGTCAACCGACACATAGCCGGTCACTTTCATCCCGCGGGTGAAAAACCGCGAATAGAGCAGATGCAGAATCGCGTGCTCAATGCCGCCGATGTACTGATCGACCGGCATCCAGTGATCGACAGCGGCGCGCGCCACCGGCGCGCTTGCATGCGGGCTGCAGTAGCGCGCGAAGTACCAGGAGCTGTCGACGAATGTGTCGAACGTGTCGGTCTCCCGCTGGGCGGATGAGCCGCACTGTGGACAGGCGACATGCTTCCATGTCGGGTGATGGTCGAGCGGGTTGCCGGGCCGGTCAAACGCCACGTCATCGGGAAGCACAACCGGAAGCTCGGCGTCAGGGACCGGCACAATGCCGCATGTCGCGCAGTGGATTACCGGGATCGGGCAGCCCCAGTAGCGCTGCCGCGACACACCCCAGTCACGGAGCCGCCAGTTCACCACGCCCCGCCCGATATCGCGGCGTTCCAGCTCGGCGATGACCGCCCGTTTTGCAGCGTCGACGTCGAGGCCGTTCATGAAATCCGAGTTGTAGATCGTACCGTCGCCGACATAGGCCTCGTTCCCCACGTCGAACGCAGCCGGATCGGCGCCCGGCGGCAGAACGACAGGCGTGACGCTGAGCCCATATTTGCGGGCGAAGTCGAGGTCACGCTGATCATGCGCCGGACAACCGAAGATTGCCCCGGTACCGTACTCCATCAGCACGAAATTGGCGATCCAGACCGGGAAGCTCGTGGCCTTCAGGAACGGATGACACACCCGGAGCCCGGTGTCGTAGCCACGCTTCTCGGCGCCTTCGATCGCCGCCTCGCTGGTGCCGAGACGACGGCACTCGGCGATGAACGCCGCGGCTCTCTGGTCGTCCGCGGCGATCGCGGCAGCGAGCGGATGTTCTGGTGCGATTGCCAGGAATGACATGCCGAACAGCGTGTCAGGACGTGTTGTGTAGACCTTGGCATGGTCGATGGCTCCAACCGGTTCAACCAGTTCAAAACGGAGCCTTGCCCCCTCACTGCGCCCGATCCAGTTCTCCTGCATCACCCGGACGCGTTCCGGCCAGCGGTCCATAGCCGGTAATGCCACGAGGAGCTCGTCAGCGAATTTCGTGATGCCGAAGAACCACTGGCTGAGCTGCTTTTTCTCCACCGGCGCGCCGCTGCGCCAGCCACGGCCGTCGATGACCTGCTCATTCGCCAGCACCGTGCCGTCGACAGGGTCCCAGTTGACCCAGCTCTCCTTGCGCTCGACCAGACCCGCGCGCAGGAAATCCAGAAATAGTCTCTGTTGGTGCCCGTAATAGGCGGGATCGCAGGTCGCCAACTCCCGCGACCAGTCCAGAGAGAGACCCATACGCTTAAGCTCGGCCCGCATGGTGGCGATGTTCTCGGAAGTCCAAATCGCCGGGTGGGTCCCGCGTTCCCGCGCGGCATTCTCGGCCGGCAGGCCGAATGCGTCCCAGCCCATGGGATGCAGAACGGAAAATCCGCGCGCCCGCTTGTAGCGCGCGACCACATCGCCGAGCGTATAGTTCCGTACGTGCCCCATGTGGATCTTGCCGCTGGGGTACGGGAACATTTCCATCACGTAGTATTTTGGCTTGCCATCCGAAGGCACGTCATCGACCTGAAAGCAGCCGCGCGAGGCCCAGGCCTCCTGCCATTTCGGCTCTGCCGTGTGAAAGTCGTAGCGTGGCCCTTCGGCCACGACCGTGGATCGGGTATCAGCCATGACTTTGTATTGCCCGGGCCGGTCGCTCAGGCAAGACCAATCAGGCCGGTTTGCTCGCCGCGGCAGCCTGTCGCTGGTGCCAGGCATCCATCAGTTGCAGCACCGTTGCCGCGGTCTCCTCAATCGACCGACGGGTCACGTCGATGACCGGCCAACGCCGGCTGTTACACAGGCGGCGGGCCCACTGAAGCTCGGCGCGTACCGCTTCGTCATCCACGTACTCCGTGGTGCTCTGCCGGACGACCCCGTCGGGACCACCCGCGGCGATCAGCTTCAGGCGGTGACGCCGGATTTCGATCAGCGCCGTGGCGTCCAGCGTAAGGCCGATCACGGGGCAATGCGGCTTTTGCAGACCGGGTGGCTCCGGCGCGTGTGGCACGAGCGGCACATTGGCTGCCTTGATGCCCCGATTCGCCAGGAAGAAGCAGGTCGGCGTCTTGGAGCTCCGTGATACCCCCACGAGGATGACGTCAGCCTCGGCCAGGCCGGGAGCTGCCTGTCCATCGTCATGTTGCATCACGTAGTGCATGGCATCGATACGGCGGAAATAATCCGCGTTGAGGGCGTATTGCTGGCCCGGCCGGGCCGCGGCCTGCTCGCCGTTATAGTCCTGCAGCACCTGCCTGACCGAATCGAGCACATGCACAAACGGCAGGTTGAGCCGCCGGCAGGTGGTGTCCAATTCGGCGCGCAGCGCCTGGTCGATCAGCGTGGTAAGGACCGGACCGGGCTCGTGCTCAATGCCTTCCAGGACGCGATGCATCTGGAAGCGTGTGCGGATCAGGCTCCAGCGATGGTAAACGATACTGGCCCGCTCAAAGCCGACCGTCGTTGCGCGGGCAATCGCATTCAGCGTCTCGCCCGTCGCATCCGAGACCAGATGGAGATTCGTTCGGACAGGATCCATAGCGCTCTAAGATAGCGGGGATATCGTGGATTTTCATCAACGCCGACACCGGCGGGAGACGAATCGAGGATAAAGCCCGTAATGCCGCGACAGGAGGATAACGCGACACGGCTGTCATATGCCTGGGGATAGCACTGAAAACCAATTGATTTTCCGCTGCCTGGAGGACGGGTATGATGTGGACAACCGGTTGGTAACACATCTGATGTGAGGTACCCCGCGATCCACAGGCCCTACAGAAGCTGCCACCTATAAGCAATCTTCTCTTGGATTGAGGAAAGCCACCGTGATGCCAGGTGAGGCAAAGCCACTACTGCGGGCGCTGAGGGGAGAGGCGGTCTGGCCACCACCTCTCTGGCTGATGCGGCAGGCTGGACGCTATCTGCCGGAATACCGCGCGGTGCGGGCGCAGGTTGCTGACTTCATGACGCTCTGCACCTCTCCGGCGCTGGCTGCCGAGCTGACCCTGCAGCCGATCCGCCGCTTTGGTTTCGATGCGGCCATCCTGTTCTCGGATATCCTCGTCCTGCCCTGGGCGCTTGGGCGCGAGCTGACATTCCGCGAGGGGGTGGGACCTGTTCTGCCACCCTTGCGTACCGGAGCCGAGGTCATGGCTTTGGATTCCACGCGCCTCGCTGACGCGATCGCACCTGTCGAGCAGGCGGTGCGGGAGGTCAGGCTGAGTCTGGCGAGGGAGGCGTTCGACCGAACGGCGTTGATCGGTTTCGCCGGCGCGCCCTTCACCGTGGCCTGCTATATGGTGGAAGGTGGTGGCTCGCGCGACTTTGCCGCGACCCGTACGATGGCATACCGCGAACCGGCTTTGTTTTCCGGCCTGATTGATCGGCTGACCGAGGCGACGATCGCCTACCTCGCGGTACAGATCGATGTCGGTGTCGAGGTCGTCATGCTGTTCGACACCTGGGCCGGCATCCTGCCACCGGCGCAGTTTCGTTCTTACGTCGAGCGCCCGACACGAGAGATCGTCGCGGCGTTGCGTAACAGGTATCCGGATGTACCGGTCATCGGGTTTCCCCGCCTTGCTGGTGTCTTACTTGGCGAATACGCTGCCGATACGAAGGTTCAGGCTGTTGGCATGGATACCGCGACGGCCCCTGCGGAAGCGATGAAGTGCGTGCCGGCGACAGTCACGCTGCAGGGCAATCTTGATCCGCTCGCCGTGGTTGCCGGCGGTGCTGCCATGCGGGCGGAAACGGATGGAATCCTGCATGTCATGCGCGGGCGGCCGTTCGTGTTCAACCTCGGACATGGGATCGTGCCACAGACGCCGCCCGAGCATGTCGCCGAACTCGTGAGGATAGTGCGTGCCGGATGAACGACCGCGACGGCTGGCTATCGTGTTATTCAATCTCGGTGCTCCGGATCATGCGGAGGCAGTCCGTCCGTTCCTGCATAACCTGTTCAGTGACCCTGCGATTTTGCGCGTGCCGCCTTTTATACGGGCCATTCTCGGGCGCTGGATTGCCCGCGCACGTCACAAACCGGCCACGGAGAATTACGCACGGCTTGGCGGGCGGTCTCCGCTCTTTGACCTGACGCGTGCTCAGGCGGCCGCGTTAGAGGCGGCGCTGCCTGAGTTTGCCGTACGGTGTTTCATCGCCATGCGCTACTGGCATCCGATGAGTGATGCTGCGGCCCGGGCGGTTCGTGCATGGCGGCCAGACCAGGTCATGTTGCTCCCGCTTTATCCGCAGTACTCGTCGACGACCGGCGGCAGCGCCTTTGTGGCGTGGCGCGAGGCTGCTGCAAGCGCGGGACTGGCTGCTCCGGTTCACGCGATCTGCTGCTATCCCACAGAGCCAGGCTATATCGGCGCCGTCACCGAGATGACGAAAACATTGTACGAGGCCAAGCGCCGGGAATTGCCTCAGTCAGTACCAGTGCGGATCCTGTTCTCTGCCCACGGTCTGCCGAAAGCCATCATCCGGGCGGGCGATCCGTACGAATGGCAAATCCACCAGACGGTCGCCGCTATTCTGTCCGCCTGGGGGGAAACGAAGCTGGACTGGGCGATCTGCTATCAGTCCCGCGCGACACCGCAGGAATGGCTCAGTCCGAGCACGGACGCGGAAATCGAACGCGCCGCGCGGGACGGGGTCGCCGTGATGGTGGTGCCGGTCGCTTTCGTTTCTGAGCACTCGGAGACGCTGGTCGAGTTGGATATCGACTATCGCGCGCTCGCCGAGCGTCTCGGGGTCCCGGGATATTTCCGGGTGCCGGCACCGGCCACCCACCCGTCGTTCATCGCGGGCCTGGCGGGCATGGTACGTGCCGAGCTCACGCGGCCCTGGGGGCTGCACGGCATGGCCGGATCGCGGATTTGCCCGCTACACCATCAGCTCTGCCCGCAGCTCAGCTCGCAGACCGGGACGGAGGTCCTCTGTCCAGCGTCCTGATCTCCCTCTACCCCTGGATCAAGGCGTTCCATGTGATCTCGATGGTCGCCTGGATGGCTGGCCTGTTCTATCTGCCACGCCTCTACGTGTATCACTGCGAAACGACAGCCGGCTCGGCCGAAAGCGAGCGCTTCAAGGTCATGGAGCGGCGCCTGCTGAAACAGATCACGACCCCGGCCATGATCGCGACCTGGGTATTCGGCCTGACGCTGGTTGTGACGCCCGGCGTGATCGACTGGAGCCGGGGTTGGTGGTACGCGAAGCTCACAGCGGTGATCCTGATGACCGGCTTCCACGGCATGCTCGCACGCTGGCGTAGAGACTTCCTGATGGACCGCAACACCCGGCCCGCCCGCTTCTACCGCATCGCCAACGAGCTCCCGACCCTCCTCCTGGTGGTGATCGTTATCATGGTGATCGTCCAGCCCTTCTAACCGTGGACAAATCATCCACCGAGGGGTTTCCGCCTTCTTGCGGCCGGTTTCACTGTCGGCGACGGCGACACGACGGGCGGCGCTGGCACCGCCAAGGAACTCCGGACCACGTCCTCACAAAGTCCCGGTGGAGGCTTGGGTAGGCGAGGCCGACGCGACTTTGTGGTTCTGGGAGCGGGGCCGTGGGGCCGCCGCCGGCGGTCAAAACCGGTCATGCACGGGTAGTTTTCGCTCGCTGCCTCTAACCCCCTTGACATCCGCACGGCCCACCGCCACCTGCCGGTTGACGGAAAGGGGCCGGATCTCCTAGCCTGTGGCCCTCCCTCCTGACCGGGTGGC
>JASHQG010000209.1 GCA_030037665.1 Acetobacteraceae bacterium | reverse complement strand
TGAGCGACTCTGACGCGGTGTCGGCTGTTGCCCGACCCGGTTACCCATCGGCCTTATGAAGGAGCGGATCGGCGATTCGGTGGGCACCGCATGATCGACAACGGCGCTCAGACCGAGCGGCGGCTCGCCGGGGCCACAAGCCGCGCCCCTGACCACCAGCTTTCCGCGTCGGTCGGGTCAGGCCGCGATCGGTGGCGTCGGATCCTATTCGCGGTGAGCGCGGCCGGCGACTCTCGCTGGTATCATTCTTTCAGCAAGACTCGCCGCACATAATCCGTGTGCGCGCCGGCAGCCGGTCCAGGCCATCCCACCACGTCCGCCGGTGCCTCCCCATCCAGCCTGATGGTTGGCCCCGGGTGCAGCGTGGGTCCGATCAGCGGATCGTCCACCCGGAGTACCGCGCCGCGCGCCAGGAAATGCGGATCCTTCGCGCAGTCGGCGATGTCGAACAGCCGCGAGCAAGGGACCTCGGCGGCGTCCAGGATGGCCTCGGCTTCCTTGGCGGGCAGCGTCCGGGTCCAGGCGGCAATCACAACATCCAGTTCCTCGCGGAGCGCGCAGCGGCTGGAGTTCGTGGCATAGCGCGGATCGGCCGCCAGTTGCGGCCGGCCAATGGCGGCCATCAGCCGGGCGAATATGAGGTCGGAGTTGCCTGCGACGCAGAGCCAGCGTCCGTCGGCGCAGGGATAGGTGTTGGTCGGCGCAGCAGTCTCGATCGCCGCGCCGACCGGCTGCCGCACCCGGCCGTCCATGGCGTATTCCGGCAGCATGCCTTCCATCAGGGAGAAAACGCTGTCCACCAGGTTCACGTCGATCACCCGCCCACGGCCGGTGCCGGCCACGTCGCGCTGCCAAACTGCCGACAGCAGTCCGATGGCGGCATACAGACCCGCCAGGTCATCGCTGATCGAGATGCCGCAGCGCGGCGGCGGCAGCTCGCTGGTACCGGCAGGATGCGCGGTGAGGTGGCGCAGACCTCCCATAGCCTCGCCGATCGCGCCGAATGCCGGTTTGTCGTGATAGGGCCCATCCTGGCCGTAGCCGCTGATCCGCGCGATCACCAGGCGCGGGTTGACGCCGTGCAGCACATCCGGCCCGACCCCCAGTCGCTCCAGCTGACCGGCGCGCAGGTTCTCCACCAGAACGTCGGCCCGCGCCGCAAGCTTCAGCAGCGTCTCCCGCTCGCGCTTGAGGTCCAGCGTGAGCGAAAGCTTGTTGCGGCCGTGGATGCTGAACCAGACGGAGTTGCCGTTGACACTCGCGCCCCAGCCACGGAACGGGTCCCCGCCAGGTGGCTCAACCTTGATCACCTCGGCGCCAAGGTCGGCGAGAATGCGGGTGCAAAACGGTGCGGCGATATAATGGCCTATTTCTAATATCTTCAGTCCGACCAGCGGCCCGGTCCGGGGTGGCGGGGCGTTGATTGGGGCCATTGCGTCAGGGATCACGAAGAAATTCTCCGGAATGTTGGCAAAAACACGCTAGTTTAACCTTTCATACAGGGTCACGGCGCATATTCCCCGGCACGGAGCCGGTGCTTCGCCGGTGTCCTGTTTCCTCCCCGATGGGGCGCATCTGCAAAGACGCGCACCCCCTCTGAGAGCGGTGCGGTAGGTCCGCACCGCTCGTTTTGTGCTGCGCGCGGCGGGCGTTCCGCAAGCCGCCGCTCTCAGCGCTGACAATCGCCACTAATACCGTTCGTGGCATCGCGCGAGGGGAGCCTCCAGGTAAGCCATTCCCGACATTCACAGCCCAGTCTTGCGTCGCGACGACACGATGCGTGTGCCCGTGAGCGCCCAGGGCCTGGGCCGGCAAAACACGCCACCGGCGAGCGATCGATCGGTCCACTCGAGCGTTCGATCTTCCAGGTGACCACAAACAATCTGACCGTGATTTCGAGCAATCCCGATTGGGGGGCGACTATATAACCGGGACTCCTCGGTTCCGAGGCACAGCAGGCGATGGCGGAGCACGTGATCTATATCCTGATTCATTCTGCGCGGAAGCTCGACGTCGCGGCGCTGGCGCACGCCGCGTGGTGGGCTTCCGTGCTGGCTCGCGGGATGGAAGCGAACGGCGTCGCCGGGGCTGCGTTGGGCGATCGCCCCTTTCCCGACCGGCGCGACCGTAGCCTGATGGATCGGTGACACGGGGCCATGCTCACAACACTCGTCGCCTTGTTGGCTGCTGCGACTGTCGCGGTACCGCTGTCGCGGCGTTTCGGCTTCGGCAGCGTGCTGGGATACCTGGTCGCCGGCGTAGCCATCGGGCCCGCCGGGCTGCGGCTGGTCACCGACGTGGACGCGATCGCCAGCATCTCCAGCCTCGGGGTGGTGATGCTGTTGTTCCTGATCGGCCTCGAATTGCGGCCACAGCGGCTGTGGGTGATGCGGCGGTCGGTGTTCGGACTCGGCGCGGCACAGGTCGTGGTTTGCGGGGCAGTTCTCGCGCTCATGGCACACGCGGCCGCCGGACTTGCGTGGCCGGCCGCCACGGTGATCGGGGCCGGCATGGCGATGTCGTCGACAGCCATCGTTCTGCCTATGCTGGCCGAACGCGACCTGCTGGCGACTCGCGCCGGGCGCGACGGGTTCGCGGTGCTGTTATTCCAGGACCTCGCGTTCATCCCGCTCGTGGCACTAGTGCCGCTGCTGTCAGCCGGGCATCCGGTGCCGGACCACGTGCCCTGGCATGGCGTGGTGCGCGCCGCCATCGCGGTCGCCGTGATTCTGCTCGGCGGGCGGTTCCTCATGCGCCCGCTGTTCCGGGCGATCGGTGGTGCGCAGACACCGGAGGTGTTCACCACCGTCTCGCTCCTGGTCGTCGTCGGCACAGCGTTGCTGGCGACGACAGCGGGACTGTCGCCATCACTCGGCGCATTCATGGCCGGCGTGCTGCTGTCGGGCTCTGAATACAGGCACGAGCTACAGGCCGACATTGAGCCGTTCGAGGGCCTACTGCTCGGTTTCTTTTTCATATCAGTGGGCATGTCGGCCGATCTCGACTTGGCGCTCAGCGTACCGGGCCTGCTTGTCGGCGGTACCGCACTGCTGCTGTTGGCGAAGACCCTGACCGGATACGGCTTGGCGCGGATCGGACGGCAAAATCGGGTGAACGCACTGCGCTTCGCTCTGGCGCTGCCGCAGGCGAGCGAATTCAGCTTCGTGTTGTTTTCCGCTGCTGTGACGGCGGGTGCCCTGGGGGCCGGCGAGGCGCGGCTTGCGACTCTGATCGCCGCTGCGTCGATGCTGGCGACGCCGATCATCTTTGCCGCATCCGAGTCGCTCGTAGTGCCGCGGCTCCGCGCGCAGCCTCCGCCAGCGTACGACACGATCATGTCCGATGGCAGCCCGGTGATCATCGCCGGCTTTGGTCGGATGGGACAAATTGTCGGCCGCGTGCTGGGTATGCACGGCATCCGCTTCACCGCTCTGGAACGCGACCCGGGGCAGGTCGACGTCGTCCGCCGCTATGGCAACAAAGTGTATTTTGGCGATCCGACGCGGGCCGAGGTGCTGCGCGCGGCCGGTGCCGGGGAGGCGAAGCTCTTGGTGGTGACACTGGACGACATGGAGGGCGTGCTACGCACGGTAGATGCCGCGAAACGTAATTTTCCCGGGCTGTTGATCCAGGCCCGCGCCCGCAACCGCCGGCACGCGCATCTGCTGATGGATCGCGGCGTGGATTGGCTGGTGCGCGACACGTACTTCTCCAGCCTGGCACTGGCAGAACATGCGCTGACCGCGTTGGGGATCGAGGCCGACGCGGCAGCGCGCGCCATCACGTTGTTTCGCGAGCATGACGAGAAGACGCTGGAGGCCAGCCATCCATTCTATCGGGACGAGGCGAAGCTGATCCAGACGTCGCAGGACGCCGCAGCGGAACTGGCGAGCTTGTTCGAGGCCGATCGGGAGTCGCGCTGACCGTCATAGCCGGTTTTGCACCGGTCTGTCGCCAGACCCGGCCCGAATGAAACGGCCACCAGGCCCGGTGAACCGTAACGGAGAACGCTGCTGCCGCCGCTTACCCCGATAGAGCGCAAGCGGCTCGACTACAGAGAAATCGAGGCCGCCATGGCTTATGCCGAGCAAGACATGCGAGACAAGACGCGCGCTCGACCGGTTAATGGGCGGAACGGCACGGGGGCACGCTACGTCACTGTCGTCCTGACTAGATGAGCGCGTCGACACCACGAAGGCCCGACGCTGCAGTGTCAGCCCTTTGAAAGAGACCGGTAGCTTCGAGACCAAAAGTGGTTACCTCGAAACGAGCGAGGTGACGTCGCGCGAAATGCAGAACGCGGCGGCGTCACGATCTCAATGTAAAGCGGGATGGGGAAGACGGCTGAACGATAGCTAGTGGTGAAATCCGGGTGTGGCCCCCACGAAAGGATGAAAGGCGTGCGGGGGACCGGCATGAACATGAAACGGCAGGAACACGTGATGGTGATAAGGGCTGGGTAAAAGAAAGAATGCTGTTCCAAGCCCTAATAGAGGACCCGCGAGCCAGGGGTAATTGGGATAGTACGGGTAAGCCAAGTACGGTGGGTAATGTGCGTAGGATCCGTAGGGCAGCGGTTCGTATGATGGCGGGTAAGCACGCAATGCCGACATCCTAGACGGCGGTAGCTCGGCGAGTTCCTGCGAAGGTTCGGGGACGCCCCCGATCATACTCAGAGGGCTGCTGCGAAAAATGACGTCGGCGATCTTCTTCTGCTGGTCGGACAGCTTGTCGTACAGCGCCTGGAACGCAGCAACGAAGTTCTTAAGTCCCTCCAGCTGAACCTCCCCGAGCCTCTCATAGATTTCGAGCGTCTCGACTGCGGTCCTGTTCTTGGTCACCTGAAGCCGCTCCCTAATGAGCGGCGCCATGGCCTTGGCGTTGTCCTGCATCACCCGAGCGAGATCGGCCCAAAGCGGCTCCTGTGCCGGCGTGATGCGTAGCCGGTCGTGCAGGTACTTGAGTCGCTCTACTATCGGGTTGAAAGCGGGTTGCGGAGGGCGGGTCGTCACGGACGGAGGGGTCGAGGGGCTGTCGGCCGGCGCGCCGGCGGTTTCTGCCAGCGGCCCGGTCTCGACAGCAGGTGCCATCACCAAGCCGGCAACAGCCATTCCGGCAGGAACAAGTATGCGAGCGACGGAGTGGGTTAGACGACGCATCATGGCCGACATCCCCGGACTTTGAACGGTAAGTTATCAGGAAGAGATGGTCGGCCCAAAGCCCCGGCCGAGCAGCGGGAAGCCAGCTCCCTCGGCGGACGCGCAGACCGGACCGCACGGCCAGGCGACGGCTGGTTCGCGTCATCTCGTTCCCGCCGTGTTATCGAATTTTGGACAACCCCGCTGCGGCAAACAGCGCACGTCCTGGTACTTCGACTCCGAGGCCGCGGATACAGGAAGACAACGGCCCAGGGCGCCGTATATCCTCGTCTCCATGCAACGCAAGGCGATCATGACTAGGATCGTGTGGACCATGTGCGTCTGGTTGCTCGTGACCGCCTGCGCCGTTGCGTGGACTTCCGTGGCCTGGGCAGACCACGCCAGGATCGCAGCCGCGGAGAGCGGCCCATTTTACGGCGTGCTGCGCTTTCTCGCCCCGGAGCCGGCTCCTCAGCACCACAAGAAGACGCGCGCGGCCCGCGCCGGGCGAACCGCGAAATTTGCGGACCTCCGGATGGCGGCCACGCGCACTCGCCGAACGCGAAGAAGCCGGGTCTTGGCGAAAGCCGGGCTGCATAGAGTGCGACGCCTCCGTGTGGTCCGTGCAGTCATCGCGCCGTTCTACCCGCAACCGCCCTATCCGCCAGTGTTCGTTCCGCGCTATCCCGGCCCGCCATTCGCTTATGCCGGTGCGCCCCCTTTCGCCGGTTACGACTTTCGCTATTCGCCCGGTTCCTACGGGTATCGTTACGAATATCCATATCCCTACTACGTATACTACGGCGCGCCGTGGTACTACGTCGTGCCCTGGCCGCCCAGGCCAGCCGGATACTGATAATGTCTGCGTCCTTTCTCGCCTGCATGGCGGTAGTGTCGGCGTTCTATCGTCTACCGCCCCAGGCGCTTCCTGCAATCCAGCGCATCGAGGGAGGCCATGCCGGCAGCATCGGGCACAATCACAACGGTACCGACGACCTAGGCGTCATGCAGGTCAACTCCGCTTGGCTGCCAGAACTCGCGCGCCGCACGGGCTTGCCGCAGCGTCGGCTACGGATCGCGCTTATCCGGCAGAACTGTTTCAACATAGCGGTCGCGGGTGCGATCCTGCGCATCTACCTTAACGAGGCCCACGGCGACGAGGTGACCGCGATCGGCGACTACCACTCGCACACGCCTGGACGACGCGAGGCATACGCCATGCGGGTACTCGCGCTCCCACCAGCTACAGCGGCTGCGAGCCCGACCACCTCGCACGGGTTCCGTCGGCTTTCACGCCATATCGCAATTCCGGGTGCGACGCGACGATCTGGATGGTGACCAAAACAGCGCGCTGACGAAGCAAGTGCAAGGCGACTAGGCAATGGGCGGGGCCGGTCCCGGTCCCAAAAAAAATTTATTCGACACCGACGCCGACCCAGTCTCACAATAGCGAAGCAGAACGACGGCCGGCGTAACCGGAGTCTCACAATGGGCGTTCACTTGAGGCTAGAAGCCCCGAGTGGCCTGGGGCACGACCGAGGCTGACCACAATTGCCGTCACCGAACCTCAGCGTGTGGGTGAACAAAGCCGGCGGCGCGGTTTCCCCGGACCTGAGCCGCACGCCCGGCCAGGTGGGCGATCCCCACGACTGTCATGAGCTTTTTGGCTACCGCCAGAGATATGCGCTGACACGAGGACAACGCATCCGCAGGGACCATTTAGAACCGCCACTGCGTGCATCGCGATGGTCCGCGGATGTGTCGGCGACAGACAACGTGATGAGCGAACACAGACACGTCTGCAAAGCGCTGCGGTGGAGCGCTCGCTACCCAACCCGTTTCATCGTAGTGGCTGGTGCGGGGTTTGATATCAAATCCGATTTCACGGTACGTCGAATTCGACGCCCAGCTCCTGCAGGATACGCATGAATCCCGATCTGCCGGCTTCGATCTCGTCGAGCATCGCCATTTCGATGAGATCACCCCTGGCCTGCCCGAGGCTGTCATCGATAAGCACGTCGCGCGCATCCGTGCCTGCGTAGATGGACACTCCTCAGGGTTCTGAACCCGGTGGTTTCGGATCGCTTCCGAAGGCAATCAACGGCCAGGAAGGGGTAGGCACTTGCCTTTGGTTACTTGGCAGGCTTCCGCCATTCGCCTGCACCACCTTTTCATGTTGGGTTTCGTGGCAGCGCGGCGGTCATATAATCAAGGCGCGGCAATGGGCGCCAGAACACGACCTGTCCTACCTTGTTTACGGCATCTGAAAACCTCCTTTCCGAACGCTGATCCGTCTGCGCCGCCCGCAGCAGAGGTTCGATTTGATCGGAGGCCGCATCGCTCGAGATCTGCAAGAGTGCAATCGGTTAACGAAACACGGCAGGATGAGTATACGCTTGCGCACCGATCCCATTCCGAGGTGATCGTCGCCCCCTGGCGTGGGGCACTTGGTCAAAACCGGCCTTAGCTCGAAGTTGCGGTGACAGAGCGGAAGCGCCATAGCGAGAGCGCCAGAAACAGTCCCCCGATCAGCGCGACGGTCGCTAACTGAGGCCATACAATGGAGAGCCCGGCACCGCGAAAGAGGATTGCCTGGGCAAGCGCGATGAAATGAACGGTGGGTGAGACCAGCACGACCGTCGAGAGCCAGGGTGGCATGCTCTCGAGCGGAGTGTGGCCGCCAGACAGCATGCTAAGGGGCATGTACACGAGTAGAAACAACAGACCAAGCTGAGGCATTGAGCGTGCGATGGTGCCCAGGAAAACTCCAATTGCCGTTGCAAAGAACAGGTAGATAGCCACACCGCCCAGGAAAAGCGGAATTGAGCCGGCGACCGGGATATGCAGGAAGCCGCGCACGACAAAGTAAAGCGATAGCGCCGCCGCCGTCAGGATCACCAAACTGTTGGCCCAGATCTTGGACATGGCAATCTCGAACGGTGTCAGCGGCATCACCAGCAGATGGTCCATTGTGCCATGTTCGCGTTCACGGACGACAGCAGCGCCAGCCAGAATGATGGCTAACATGGTGATGCTGTCGATGATACCCATGACACTGCTGAACTGGGGCGTGTCCGCATTCGGGTTGTAAGCGATACGAACGTTGATCGTGACCGGGTTCGATGGCGATCCGTCAGTGCGTGAGACGAAATTCTGAACCTCTGTGGTGATGATCTCCTGCGCGTAATCGGCGCCGAGCCCGGCCTGCACCATCGCCGTTGCATCGACGTCGAGCTGAACACCTGGTTCACGCCCGCCCACGACGTCGCGCTCGAAATGCGGCGGGATGTCGACGACGAACGTAAAGCGTCCGCCATTCATCAGCGGGACAATGTCGCGTTCGGCGATGTACTGGGGTTTCTGGAAGTAGGGCGGTAGGAAGGCATATGCGATCCGGCGCGATAGCTCGGAGTGGTCCTCGTCCACGACCGCCACCGAGGCGTTATGCACTTCCTGTGAGCTGCTCTGTGACTGTGCGATGATCGCGAGAGAGAAGCTATAGGCGACGAGGACTAGCAGGACGTAATCGCGCAGGAAACTTCGTAACTCCTTGGTACCGAGCCAAAGTATGTTGGCGAGGCTTCGCATTGGCCTGTGCCTAACGTTCCTGCTTTCGAAGCAGCAGCATGCTCAGCAGCAGCAGGACTGGCGGGAACAGGGACAGGCTGACGAGACTGTTCGTCAGGTCGGCGAAGCCAAGGCCCTTCGTGAAGGTGCCGACACTGATGGGCAGGAAGTAAGTCATGGGGAACAAGCGGCCTATGAAATGGGCCATACCCGTCAGAGATGAGACGGGAACCGTCGTTCCGGCAAACATCGTCGCCGGCAAAAAGGTCATAATCGCGGTGCCGAACAGCGCTGCGATCTGGGTCCGGGCGAACGCGGAAATCAGCATCCCGTATGCTGTGGTCGCGGCGACATAGACCAGCGTTGCCAGCAGCAACACCAGAAAACTGCCTTTCAGCGGGACCTGGAACAGGAACAGTGCCATCAGGAACATCAACGCAAAGTTCACCATCGCCAGCGCGATATAGGGCAACTGCTTACCGATGAGGAATTCGAGGCGTCTTACTGGTGTGACGTAGAGATTGGTGATCGAGCCGAGCTCTTTTTCGCGCACGACGGCCAGCGCCATCAGGATAGCCGGAAACAGCGCCAGCATCAGGCCAATGTTCGCAGGGACCATGGCATAGATGCTCTCGAAATTCTGATTGTATTTCAGTCTCACTTCAATGTCGGCAAGGGGTGCCTGCTGCGGTACGTTGGTGGTCACGATGGGATCGGTCAGGTAGAGCTGGTTCATAGCCTGGAGGTAGCCCCGGATAGTCTGGGCGATGAATGGCCGCGCGCCATCGACCCATGCGCCGACCCACGCAGGCCGACCCCGTGCGATGTCCCGGCCAAATCCGGGTGGAATCTCGATCGCGCAATCGATGCTGCCGTCGGCCAGCCGGTTGTTGAGATCGCTGTAATCTGTGAGAGGAAGCTTCTCGATGAAGTACGCTGACCCGCGCAACTCTTCGAGATAGGCGCGGCTTTCATGGGTGTGATCATGATCGAGGATCGCAAAGGTCAGCGAATTGACGTCGGTCGAGATGCCGAAGCCGAAGATCAGCATCAGAAAGGTCGTGCCGAACACCGCGAAGCTGAGTCGGATAGGGTCGCGGATCAGCTCCAGCGATTCGCGGATCGCGCAGGCGATCAGACGCCGAGAGCTGAACCACACGCCAGAGTCACGCCGTTGCCGCGACATACCAGGCGGCGCTTCGGCCGGGCGTGAAGCGGGCTCTATCGTCGTTACCCGCGTGGCCGTGTCCCCGGCGAGATAGGAGATGAACGCTTCTTCGAGCGTGGTCACCCCACGCGACGCGACCAACTTTTCGGGCGCGTCGACACCCAGGACACGACCGGAATCCATCAGCGCGATGCGGTCACAGCGCTCGGCTTCGTTCATGAAATGCGTCGAGACGAAGATCGTGACGTCGTCTTCGCGCGACAGGCCGATCAGCAATTCCCAGAACTGGTCACGCGCCAGTGGGTCGACGCCTGAGGTGGGCTCGTCCAGGATGAGGATCTCTGGCTGGTGGACGATGGCGACGGCCAACGACAGGCGCTGGCGGATGCCAAGCGGCAGCTGGTTCGGGCGTTGATCGACATATGGCGTCAGACCGAAGCGGTGTATCAGCTCTACGATGCGCTGCTGCGCCTCGTGCCGTGGTAGATGAAAGAGATGGGCATCCAGGTCGAGATTTTGGCGGACCGTCAGCTCGCTGTAGAGCGAGAAGGACTGCGCCATGTAACCGACCCGCATGCGCGCCATCAGGTCGCCCGCATTGACGGGTTTGCCGAACAGAAGCGCCGCGCCTTCGGTTGCCGGCAACAAGCCGGTCAACATCTTCATCGTCGTGGTCTTGCCAGATCCGTTGGGACCGAGGAAGCCAAAAATCTCGCCGCGCTCAATGTCGAAGTTGACATGATCAACCGCGGTGAAATCGCCGAAGCGACAGGTCAGGCCGCGCGCGCTTATGACTGGTTCGGTCTCACCCGTGCGGCGCGGCGGGATGACCGGTGGAACATAGCCACGCCGTTGGGTTTCCGGCAGTAGTGCGATGAAGGCTTCCTCGATCGTGCGCGCGGCGGTGGTTTGCTTGAGCAAGGCCGGTGTTTCAGTCGCCACGATCTGGCCGGCGTTCATCACGACCAGCCACTCGAACTGTTCTGCTTCTTCCATGTAGGCGGTGGCGACGAGGACAGAAAGTCCGTTGCGACGAGCGCGGATGCGGCCGATCAGTTCCCAGAACTGGCGGCGCGAGAGCGGATCCACGCCGGTCGTCGGCTCGTCGAGGATCAGCAAGTCGGGATCGTGGATAAGCGCGCAGCAGATACCAAGTTTCTGCTTCATGCCACCCGAGAGTTTGTTGGCCGGGCGGTCAGCGAACCGTGCGAGGTCCGTGCTGGCGAGCAATTCCCTAATGCGGTGGTCACGCTCCGCGCGCGACAAGCCGAACAGGCGGCCGAAATATTCAATGTTCTCGCGGATGCTGAGATCGGGATAGAGATTCTTCCCCAGCCCCTGCGGCATGTAGGCAATGCGAGGGCAGATGGCACGCCGATGCGCCGCATCGGCCATTGTGCCGCCCAGGACCAAGACCACGCCCGACTGGATCTGCCGCGCGCCGGCGACAAGCGCGAGCAGCGTGGACTTGCCGACGCCGTCCGGCCCAATCAGCCCGACGAGACGGCCACGCGGCAGCGACAGCGTCACGTCATCGAGGGCAGCGGTTTTGCTGTAGCGCTGCGTGACGTGATCAAGCTGCGCAACGATATTGGCAGCGGAACTCATTGGGCCGCCGGCGGCGGGCTTGGGGTCAGGCTGGCCGGCCATGTGCCAGACGCATTAATGCGTACATAGCCCATGCCGGGCAGCCCGGTCCGAACCATTGCCTCCCGTCCCTGCAGCCGAGCCGGGTCGATCCGAAGGCGGACGCGGAACATCAGCTTGTCCCGCTCATCCTTGGTTTCGACCGTTTTCGGGGTGAACTGCGCCTGGCTCGCGATGAACACGACCCGTGCCGGGATCACGTGGCCCGGATAGGCGTCGAGCACGATGCGCGCGTCCGACCCGATCCTCACGCGACCTGCCTGGTCCGTTGGCAGGTAGATGTCCATATAGACGTAGGAGGCGTCGAGCATCGTGAAGACCTTGCCGCCCGCCGGCAGGACTTCTCCGGAATTCGCGACGCGGTATTCGACTGGGCCATCTTTCGGCGCGAACAGCTGGTTGTCGGCGATCTCCACGGCGTAAAACTCAACCTGGTGCGTTGCCGCTGCGAACGCATGCTGTGCCGCGCCGATGGCTGCATCATCGGCGTTGAGTGTCGCGAGCGCGCTGTTGAGCTGCTGTGTCTGCTGGTCGAGCAATTCGACGGTGGCAAAGCCCTTGGGAACCAGGTCGCTCGTACGGGCTAGCTCCTGCCGCGCGAGTTTGACCACGGCCTCCTGGGAGACCTTGTCTGCCTCGGCCTGCTCGAGCGTCTGCTGGTCCTGCTGGACCTGTTGCTGATATTGTTTGAGTTCTGCCGCAAGATCGCGGGTATCCATCACCGCGACCACCTGCCCGGCCTTCACCAGGTCACCTTCATCGACGTTGAGCTTGAGGATTCGGCCGGCGAACTTGGTATCGATATCGACCTCGTCGGCTTCAACCCGGCCATTCCCGGAGGCGAAGCCCTGCGGCAGAAACGGTTGCGACCGGACCCACCACCAGTAACCGCCACCAGCGGAAACGAGTAGCACGACCAGCAGGGCGAGCACGCGTCCAAACCTCCGCCACCGGCGCGGCTTGCCCGGCGCCGGGACCAAGGCTGGAAGGTGCTCGACTGTCGGTGGCGGGAGGATCTCGGCGGCGACAAGATTGGTGGGCTGGGATTTCTCGTCAGAGGTCATTGTCGGCGCTCATCAGTTCGCGCGCATACTCGGTGGATGCCGGTGGCAATGCTCTGATCTAGATCAACCGAGGCTTCATGGCTGATTTCGGTTGAGGCCCGGGCGCGGCACCGCGCCGCGTCGTGCTCTGTGCCGCTGCGGGGTCGTCTCGCAAGGTCGCTCCCACAGGGGCAAAGTGCCAATTCTCGCACCGGAGCGTAAATCGCGGTTGCAAACATCACCCATGCGGTGTCCTGCTCTGATCGTTGGACTTGGATTTGCTTGAGATGGACATGCTCTGCCCATGAGCGTTGGTGCGAAGATACACTTC
>JASHQG010000208.1 GCA_030037665.1 Acetobacteraceae bacterium | reverse complement strand
GGGGCACGCCCGCCGGCGCCCGCACCGTCGCCTACGATCGTAAAGGCCCGCCAGGCCTGGATAGCGACCAGGCAGAAAGTGGACAGCGAGATCGACAATCTACACGACGCCTTCACCACAGCCTGCAAAGGCCACGGCAGGCAGGGCGACCTAACAAAGGCGTTCCGTACCCGTGTCGACACCGTGCTCGGAACCCTCGACGAGCAACTCGCCCACAAGCTCGACGCCGTGAACAGCGCGACTAACCAGGACGATCGGACGAAGCTGGTTGAGCAAGCGCACGCCTTGATCGACGGCTACCGCAAGCACGTTACGAGCGACCCGACGATCGCCGAACTCGACAAGAACCCGTTCGTGCCTCTGTCGATCCAGAAGACGATGATGGCGACACTCACCGCACTCTCCAACGCGATCAGGTGAGTCCCGGCGCAACTTCGATCCAAAAGGCTACCGGGCCATGGACGATCAATCACTCGGCACTATCACCACCGACGCCGACGCATCGGCCGCAAGCGGCACAGACGCATCCACCTCGACGCTGACCGACGAGCAGCACGACTGGACCAGCAATTTCTGCGGTATCGACACGCGTGCCAGCGCAGACGGCGGCGCGGTCGCAGCCGGCGCCGGCCAGGCTGCCAGCGGCACCGTCGGAACGGTCGCGAACGCCGCTGGTCCGGCAGCCCAGGCAGCCGAAGTAGAAGCTAACGTCGCCAAAGTAATGGAAGTCGCCTTCGGCAGGCCCGGCGGCGGGGCGAGCAAATCCGACGACGATGATGATGACGACAGCATTTGGGGCTCGATCAAAAGCGCTGCCGGCGGCCTCGTCGACAAGGCGGAGAGCGTCGCCGGCGATGTCGTGGACACCGTCGGCGACGCCGCCGGCGGCGTGATCGACACCGTCAAGACCGTTGCCGGGGATGTCGGCCAGGCAGCCAGCGATCTTGGATCCGGCGTGGTCAACACCGTCGAAACCGCTGCGAAGGGCGTCGGCCACACCGTTGCCGATGCCGGCAGCGGCCTGTGGGACACCGCCGAGACGGTCGGCGGCGACATCGCGTCGGGCCATCTTGGCGATGCACTCGGCGATGCCGCGGGCGGCGTCATCTCCACCGCCGGCCACGTCGCCAGCGACGCCGCGCACACGGTCGTAGATACTGGTAGCGCTGCGCTGGATACCGCGGGCAAGGTCGTCATCGACGCTCAGCAGGGCGTGGCGGACGCCGCGACCGGCGTGATCTCCACCGCCGGCCACGTCGCCGGCGACCTCGCCCACACCGTCAGCGACGCCGCGGGCCCGGACTCCATGTTCGGCCGCGCCGCCGGCTCTGTCGGCAATTTCGCCGGCTCCGCCGCCGATGCCGCCGTGGGCGCCGTCAAGGGCGCCGCCGCCTTCGACAAGGGACTTGTCGAAGGCGCCACCAGCGGGGTCGAGGGCATGGCCAAGGGGTTGGTCAATCTCGGCGACAGCGCCGGCAAGGAAGCCTACGCACTGGCTACCGACCCGAACGCACGCGCGTCCGCGCTCGACACCGTCGAGCACGGCGCCGAAGCCGTCGGCCGGTACGAGGCGGAACTCATTACCGATCCAAGCAAGGCGATGTCAGAGGTTGGTAGCGCAATCGAGAGCGGTGCTTCGAAGGCCGGCAACATCGCGACGGGTATTTACAAACAATACGAACAGGCCGAGGCCGCCGGGCACGGTATGGAGTTCATCGGGAAAGGCTTCGGCCAGGCGGCCGTTGTAGTCGGGGGCGCCGTGCTGACGGGTGGTGCCGGTGCGGCAGCCGAAGGCGGCGCTCTTGCCGGCGAAGGCGCTGCGCTGGCCGGCGAAATGGGCGAAGGCGCCTCCATGCTTGGCGAGCTCGGCGAAGGCGCCGAAGCCGGCGCAAGCGTGTTGGAAGGTGGTGCCGGCGCCGCTAGCCGCGAAGGTTCGCTCGCCGAGGATGCCGCCGAACTCGCCCGCCGCCCACGGTCCACGGGTGCGGCGGCACCAGAGATCGACCCATCAACAGGGGAGGTGCCCGCCCCGGAGGAGCCCGACCCCGAACAGCCCGGCCTGCCCGAAGAGGAAAGCCCCGCTCCGTCAGAGGGCGAACGCGAGCGGCCCCGCGCCGCCGAGCCGAAGCCGGAGCCGGCCACTGAGCCGCCCGAAGACGAAACGCCGGCGGATGAGTCCGAATCCGCGGACGAACCGGACGAGCCATCCGATGACGAGGGCGAGGCCGGCGACGATCAGGACGACTATCGCCCGCGCAACCGGGAGCGGACGAAGGACCAGCGCGCGCGGCGGCGGGAAGACGCGCGCGGACGCAGGGACGGCGACGCGCCGGCCGACGAGCTTGGCGAAGACGAAGGGATGCACGAAGGTCCTGCAGTCGGCGATGGAAAAGTCCCGCTCGACGAAGCGCTCGACAATGCCGGAGTCGAGATGGACGAGGCGGAGCGTGAAGCCTTCGGCGACTGGGTCAAGAAGGGCCACAAGGGCGGCCAGCACGATCACTACGGGATGAACCGCGAAGAAGCGGAACGTGTGCGACGGGACGTCGAAGCTTTCCGGAGCGAAACCGGGCGCGGCGGTCCGACCGAGCCAGAGCCCGACCCCGAAGACCCGACGCCCGAAGACCC
>JASHQG010000027.1 GCA_030037665.1 Acetobacteraceae bacterium | reverse complement strand
GAAGACGGCGCAGGAAATTCAGTTGCAAATCGAATACGCGCCGGAACCACCGTTTGATGCAGGGGCACCGGAAACGGCGCCGCCCGACGTGGTGGCGGCGGTGCGGGCGCGTGGCTTGCCGATGCGACAGGCACGCGAGGCGTTGGTCGAGCGTGCTGCCGCGCGGCTCTGATCCGGATGGTGCGCTCCGAACAGAGGGGACGCGCATTGCCGTCGTCGCGCCCGGAATGCTGCATCGTCCGTGATTGCGAGGACCAGCGCGACGCGGCAATCAACCGCGCGACGTTGCCCTCTTGCTCCGCGCCGCACAACGACGATGTGCACGCCGCTGCAGCGGCGGTCAGAGTGAACGGTGGCTGACGGCTTTCGTTCGTGTGCGTGGGGGCGGGCGACGTTGCAACGGGTATTCGCGGCAGCGGCGTCGCCAGACGGTTTCCTAGGCCGCGGCTGGTTTCAAGTGTTCCAGCAGGCGGGGCATCAGCTCGACCAGATTGCAGGGACGCAGGCGGTTGTCGAGCTGGAACACCAGTATGTCGTCCCACGCATCTTTCACTGCGCCGGTGCTTCCGGGCAGCGCGAAGATATAGGTGCCGTTAGCGACGCCGGCGAGCGCACGTGACTGCATGGTGGACGTACCGATCTTCTGGTAGCTCAGCATGCGGAACAATTCGCCGAAGCCTTCGATGCGCTTGTCCATCACGCGCTCAAAGGCCTCCGGCGTCACGTCACGGCCCGTGATGCCGGTGCCCCCGGTGGTGATGACGACATCGATCTCGCGATCCGCAATCCAGCCCCTGAGGCGCGCTTCGATGGCGCCCGCGTCATCCTTCTCGATGGCCCGCGCTGCGACGTGGTGCCCAGCCTTGGCGATGCGCTCGGCGAGCGCGTCACCCGATGTGTCGTTCGCAGCCGTACGCGTGTCCGATACGGTAAGAACCGCAATGTTGATCGCGATGAACGGTCGGGATTCGTCGAGACGCGCCATGATGCCACCTCCTGCGCGCCGCGGTTGCGTTCAGTGCAAGAGCGGTGCGGTGAACGCGATACTGCCTCGATCAGACCCTGGCGTGAAGCGCGGCCATTGATCGGCGGCCAGCTCATCGAGGCTCGGTGCCGGAAGATGCAGCCGGGCGGCATAGATCCACGTGTAGGTCAGCGAACGCCGTACGAATCCGCGGGTTTCGTTGTTCGGAATCGCTTCGATAAACAACAGTGGATCGCCGTCGTCGTGAACGGACCCAAACCAGTGCGCGAAACTGTTCGGTCCCGCGTTGTAGCTTGCAAGCACGTGGAGAAGGTCATCGCCAACCGTGTCCTGTCGTGCCAGGTATGAAATATAACGCTGCCCCAACGCGAGATTGAGTGAAGGGTCATGCAGCCGGTTGCTCGCAAACCTCTTGCTGCCCGAGATGTACTGTGCGGTGACCGGCATAAGCTGCATCAGGCCGCGTGCGCCGGCTTGCGACACGGCGCGCGCATCGAAATTCGATTCAACCCGTGTCAGCGCGTAAACCAGCGCGGGATCGACACGAAAGCCGCCATCCGGCCGCAGTCGCGGTATGGGCGAATGCGGCAACTCGATCGATTGTCCGTCGGCCGCCGCCCTTGCCTCGACGATCTCTGCAGCGAGACCGGTCATGCGAAGCGCCGACGCCACGAGCAGCAGAGAGCGTTGCTCGTCCGGGTCATGCTGCCAGCGCGGCAACAGCAGTCTGAGCTCGCTCTCGGCGCGATCCAGCTGGCCGATCTGCAGCAAGGCGAAAGCCCGCCATCCCGGACTGGTTGCGGCGACGATGTCGATGTCCGCCTGTGACAGCAGCTCAGTGCTCGGAATGATGCCGGTGGGCAGGCCGAGCCGGCGGCGCGCGATGAAACCGTAGAGGGTATTCGCCTCCGCCGCGGCACGGTGCAGCCAGTGTTTGGCGGCGGCAGGATCGTGCATGCGCTCAGCGGCACGCGCCGCCCAGAAAGCAGCGCCCGCAATGATGCGGGGCGAGGCGAGCGGCGCCTCGGCCGCAAGCGTAAACATGCCGCGCGCTTCAATCACGCGATCCTGTCGCCACGCCGCGAGCCCGCCGACATAGGCCGGCAGTCCCGGTTGCTGGTCCATCGGCGTGTCCTTGAGGCCGAGATAGGCGGTTTGCAGCGCGGCCGCATCCTCATTGCGGGAAAACAGCCAGCGGGCCACTTCACCGCGCAGCAACGCCGCATAAGCCGGGCGCAATCCCCTGGTGGAGGCAATCAGGTCGACGGCTGCGCCTGACTCACCGCGGTCCAACCGCGCGGCAATTTCTTTGTCCAGGGCGGGATTGCGCAATACGGCCGGCGTCGCGGCATTGTCGCTCTCCGGCGTAGCATTCGGGGCTCGTGTCGGCGCGGGGGCCACGGCTGCCGGCAACGCCGGCACGACGGTGCCCTTCGGCACACGCCGCACCAGCAGCGCGCGGATTGCCGGCGCATCCGATTGGTCATCGTAATGATGGAGCCACAGCGTCAGCTCCTCCGCCGTGCTGTGATGGAAGCGACCGAGGTAGCGGTCGGCGAGCAGGTGACCGAGCAGGAGCGGATTTTGCACCGCAACGGCGAGGCGGGAGGCCCCGCCGATGTCACCCTTGTCCTGCATAGCGAAGGCACGGCGCATGAGTGTGGCGTCGCTGGGCGAGAGCGGTTGCGGCAGGGAAATGCCCGCGTTGACGCCGTGCAGGCTGATGCGCGGGACCGCCATCGCCGTTTCGTGGTTCCCTGAGCCTTTCCCGGATGCCGGTGCGCCTGCGTGCGCGGCCGGGACGGTCGCCCCGGCGAGGATGGCAGCCCCGGCAAGAACAGCCCGGGCGGTGGTGGGAAGGCGGGAGAGCGTGTTACCGATCCCTCGCATCGCGGGAGCGGTTATCGGGTCGGACGAGCCGTGGCAACCCCAGTTTGTGGGACGAATCTAAAATTTTCTATGCAAAACGCCAAATCAGTGATTTAGCCGAGAAGGATCGTCTCACTTTTCAGCGATATCACTGTCCAGTGTTCGCCGAAGCAGACGGAGTGCGGCCCAGGCCTCCCGCCGCGCAGTCGGGGTGCGCATCAGCGCGGCGGGACTCGGCATCGCGAGGCCGGGAACCGGATCGGGCATTCCCGGAACGGCGACCCCGATCCATGCCGGCGTCGTTCGCCGGCGCGCCGATCCCCCCAGCACCCGGACTGGCAACGCGCCGGCCAGGATGATCCGGCCGGGGTTCGACAGCACGATCAGGCGATGCAGGAAGGGAAGGCAGACGGCGATTTCGGCCGCGCTGGGTGGGCGTCCGCCCGGAGGGCGCCACGGGATCAGCGGGGTCAACAGGAGGTCCTGGCGGGTCAGGCCGACGCTGGCCAGCATGCGCTCGAGCAACGCGCCGCCCGGGCCGGCGAAGGGGGTACCGCTGCGTTCCTCCGACTCGCCAGGCGGTTCACCAATCAGCAAGAGGCCGGTGGCGGGATCGCCCTCGGCAAACACCAGACTCGCAGCCGTGTCACGCAGGCCGCAGCCGTCGAACCCCGCGACGGCGGCGCGAAGTTCGGCAAGCGTGCCGGCCGCTCCGGCCGCTGTGACGGCCCGTTCGGCCGGCGTGGCGCGTGATGGCGGCACCGAGGGTGCGGTCGGCGTGTGAAGGGCAGGCTCCGGCGGGCGCGCCGGCACCGGCGGACGCAGGCGATCCACCGGAGCGTCTTCCAGCGCCTCGTCGGCACCCCATTCGATTTGGAGCCGCAGCAGGTCCAGCGCTTCCATGTCGGCCAGTGCTACATGGCGCTGGACGCGATGCAATGGGACGCCGGGACGCAGGGTTTGCGTTGGCGATCAGATTCCGCGCGCGCGATGACGGGGATGGGTTCACCGCGGCAGACGGCGACAGAACGCTCGACCTCCCCGGTGACGGGATCGGTGATCGGGCCGCCCAGGTCCGGGTAACAGGGACGCCGATGCGGCGGTCGATGGCAATGCCCGCGCGGCAACTGATCCGTCGTCCCAGATATGGTCATCCGTCACGCGCCGTGGTGCGTCCCGCTGCACCCCCTGACAGCCCTCCCAATCCCCCGTAGCTTCTGCGCCGACCGAACCCGAAAGGACGCAGCACATGGCGGAGGATCTGCCCCCGCGCGAGGCGATGGAATTCGATGTGGTGATCGTTGGCGGTGGCCCCTCCGGGCTCGCCGCGGCGATCCGCCTCAAGCAGCTCGCACCCGACGCCGCCGTCTGCCTGGTGGAAAAAGGTGGCGAGATCGGCGCACATATCCTCTCCGGTGCGGTGCTGGAACCGCGCGCGCTCGTTGAGCTCATCCCGGACTGGCAGGAAAAAGGCGCGCCGCTCGCGACGCCCGCGACCGACGATCGCTTCCTCTTCCTCACCGCGACGCGCGCCTTCCGTCTGCCGACGCCGCCGCAGATGCACAACCGCGGCAACTACATCGTCTCGCTCGGCAACGTGTGCCGCTGGCTTGGCCAGCAGGCCGAGGCGTTGGGCGTCGAGATCTATCCAGGTTTCGCAGCGACTGAATATCTCGAGGAAGACGGCCGCGTCGTCGGCATCGCCACCGGCGATATGGGGATCGGCAAGGACGGTCAGCCCACCGCCAATTTCCAGCGCGGCATGGAACTGCGCGCCCGCTACACCCTGTTTGCGGAAGGCTGTCGTGGCTCGCTGTCGAAACAGCTGATCGAGCATTTCAACCTGCTGGAGGGCCACGATCGGCAAACTTACGCGATCGGCATCAAGGAACTCTGGGAAATCCCCAAAGAACACCACAAGCCCGGCCTCGTTGAGCACACGGTCGGCTGGCCGCTCGACCGCAGCACCTATGGCGGCTCGTTTCTATACCATTTCGACGACAATCTGATCTCGTACGGCTTCGTTATTGGCCTCGACTACAGCAATCCGTGGCTGTCGCCCTTCGACGAGATGCAACGCTTCAAGACCCATCCGGCGGTGCGCGATTATTTCGCCGGCGGACGCCGCATCGCGTACGGCGCACGCGCGCTGAATGAAGGCGGTATTCAGTCGATCCCACGTCTGATCTTTCCCGGCGGCGCGCTGATCGGCGACGCAGCCGGGTTCGTCAACGTACCGAAGATCAAGGGCACACACACCTCGATGAAGGCTGGCATGCTCGCGGCAGAAACCGTGGCCGAGGCGCTGGCCGGGGACCATCCGGCTGAGCTCGCCGCCTATCCGGAGAAGCTGCGTGCAAGCTGGGTGTGGGACGAACTCGCCTCCGTCCGCAACATCCGTCCAGGCTTTGCGAAGTTCGGCCTGTGGGGCGGACTGATCAATGCCGCGCTCGACACTTACGTACTGCGCGGCAAAGCGCCCTGGACCTTTCATCATCCGCATCCCGATAACGAAACATTACACAACGCCGACGCCGCGCCGCAGATTGCCTATCCACGTCCTGACGGCGTGCTCAC